>CAZZMK010000001.1:0-2719 GCA_964655185.1 uncultured Nitrospirales bacterium
AAATTAGAGGCTCATTAAAACTTGCTCTCCATATCTCTTCTAATTCCCCACCTTCAATTTAAAAGTTTCAAATTCGTATAAAGCATGATATAATTTATTTAAGTAGCAATCTAAATTAGAAAAAATAAAAATTGAAATAGAAGGAGATAGTATATGAAAAACAGATTTATAATTGTAATGTTGGTAATGAGTTTAATAACAGTGGGTAGTGTTTCCTTTGCTCAGGTACCTGAGCCCTGTCCTCTTCCGGCGGATTTAGATGTATACCTTGATTTTGTATGGCCTCTCCTTGATGCTAATAGAGATGGAGGCCTCTCAATTGATGAGTTAAAAGCGATAGTCCCTTCTCAGTATTGGCAGTATTTGCCTATATTGTTCAGCAATGCGGACACGAATAGAAATGGTATTCTTGAGAGAGATGAAATTCAGCCGGTAGTAGCCTTAATAAATAGTTACTATCCGGGTGGGTTTATTTCTCTAATCGATAAGAATGGTGATGGGTTAATTCAATATGAAGAAGTTTCGGATTATGTTGATAGACAAACTTTTAATATGCTTGATAGAAATGGTAATGGTGTAATTGATTGCGGTGATTTAGGTGAAGAGCCCCCTGCTCCTGAAGGTGAAATTGTTCCCGAGGGTGAAATTATCATAGAGGGAGAATATACTCCTCCTGAAACTGACCCCTGTAATTGGGTTGAACTTGCCTTACAAGAGTTCGATAACCTTGACCAAAATGGTGATGGTGTAGTCACAAGGGACGAACTAAGTTTCCCAATTATTATGATTTATCCCCCTCCAGTGGATTTTGATGCGTTATTCGAGGCTTTCGATTTAGATGGTAACGGTGCAGTATCTCGGGATGAATTAGAAGTATGGGCAGAGATGTGTGGTATTTCTGGCGGGGGAGATGATGGATTTTGTCCATTGCCAGTAGATGCAAGGTCTGTGCTTGAATTACTCTTCCCGTTAGTTGACCTGAATGGCGACGACAAACTTAGTAAGGATGAGGTTAGGTCAATATACCCCGATATAGATAATTTACTCTCCCAATATCAACTTAGTTTAGACATGATTTATTTGATGGTCGATACTAATAGAGATGGAGGTTTCTCTGTTGATGAACTGGTTACTACACTAACTCTTCTAGGTCCTCAATTAGGAATTGACCCAAACAATCTAATTGCTGAGATTGATACTAATGGTGATTTAATGCTTAGTTACGAGGAAGTGGCTCAGTATGTTTCACCTGAGCAGTTTGCTTATGTGGATTCCAATGGCAACGGTGTAATTGATTGCAATGATATTAACTCAATAACAATTCCGCCTATTGATTGGGAAGGTGAATTACCTCCAATAGAATTAGACCCGTGTCAGATTGGTCCAATAATACTTCAAAACTTCTCTCTAATTGATGTAAATGCAGACGGAAAGATAACTATAGAGGATGTAAATAATATTCTAACAGTACAACTACCTATTCCTGCAGACCCTGAAACTTTCAACGAATTATTGATGATGTTTGATATTGATGCTGATTCTGCAATTACTCCTGATGAGATTCAGACCATTATTGATGCTTTATGCAATGGGGCAATTGAAGGCGAACCAGTTCCTGTTGAAGGCGAATATAATGTTCCTACTGACCCATGTGTAATTGCACCACTTGTATTGCAATACTTCAGTTATCTGGATACTAATGGAGACGGGAAAATTACATTAGACGAGGTATTGAATATAATAATTATAATGGACCAGATGCCCGCTATATATCCTTCTCCAATTCCAACCGACCCAGAATTGATTAAACAGATTTTTGCTGAATTAGATTTGGATTCTGACAATGCTATAACTCGTGAAGAACTCCAGACTATTATCCAAAATTGTGCAGGAGTACCAGAAGAAGGAGAATTACCTCCTGTAGAGGGTGAGATTCAGCCTCCTCCAATTTGGGACCCGTGCCAATTAGTTGGATACGCCTTGGCTCTGTTTGACCAGATTGATACAGATGGAGATTGTGTCATATCTATCGGTGACATCGTAATTATTATGAGCAATTACTATTCGTCTGTTGTTGGAAGCGATGAACTGCTTCAAATGATATTTGCTATGTTTGACCTTGATAGCGACGGGCTAATTACATGCGAGGAGGTACAGTTGCTTGCCGAGAAGTGCGGACAAATTGTGGTAGGCCCCACTGAGCCTTCTTCAGAAGGTGAGGAAATTCAACCCCCAGAAACAAGACCACCTGAATTAGCTCATTCTGCTGATTCGGATAGAGATTGGAGATTCTCTTTGTCAGAAATTTTAAGAGTTATTCAAATCTTCAATTATGGCTCTTATGGGTGTGATGAAGATACGGAAGATGGTTATGGTCCAGGGACTGGTAAACACAGAAACTGCAGACCGCATTCTGCCGACTATAGAATTCTCGACTGGAGAATTGATTTATCTGAACTGCTTCGCGTAATACAATTATACAATGCGAGGGGCTATATCTTCCAAGAAGGGACTGAAGATGGCTTTTTGCCTCTCTTATAGAAGATTTTAGCCTTTGTATTTAGTTAGTGTTGTTAGAGGGGACAAGGGGTATGAAATCTCTTGTCCCCTTGTATATTTCCTTCGGATTTAATCTCCCAAGTTAATTTGATGAAGTGATAATTTATTTGAGATAAAGATTGCACATGCCCCGTTTGATGAGAAAATGTTACCAGGACTC
>CAZZMK010000002.1:0-7671 GCA_964655185.1 uncultured Nitrospirales bacterium
GGACTCGAACCTGCGACCCCCTGCGTGTAAAGCAGATGCTCTGACCATCTGAGCTAACCGCCCAAAGACACTTACAGATTATATTTTATCAAAATCAGAGAGAATCAATCAATCTTAATATTGTTGGCATTAAAGATAAGGTTAGTATTATGTTGCCTTTACATCATCTGTACGAGATAGTATAGATTTTTTGGAAATTTTTAGACTTTACTATTAGTATAAATTACTTTAATTAGTTTACTCTGTAGATTTTTTCCTTCTTCTTGGACGGTTATTTCGATTTTCTTCCCCTTTTATTTTCTCTGTAGGAGGTCCCTCATAAGGTATGTAAGGGGCAGGCAGTTTCTCCAGTATCTCATTAAAATATTTTTTTACTTCTACTACTTCAGGGTCATCGGAGTTAGTTACTTCTTTATAGCCTGTGCCATCTCTTGAGTCTCCACAATCATAGAGCCTACCGTAGTGAAGTGGAGAATTATCTTCGAGTAGCCAGCGTTTTGTGCGAAGTATCCGCCTGTCAGCGATGTAACTAAATATCCATTCTCGGGTGGTCTCGGTTTTTCCTTCAAGGTATGGAACTAATGACTTGCCGTCAATAATTCTACCTTCAGGCAGAGGTGCACCTGCCCATTCGCAAAGAGTTGGCATAATATCCGAAAGGTCTGTGAGTTCCATTACACTGCCTCTGGGCTTTACATACCCGGGACCCCATACAATCATTGGAACTCTTGCTCCTAACTCTGTCGGGTTGCCTTTACCTCTTCCACCAGTTCCGTTGTCAGCGGTGAATATGATTATAGTCTTATCTCTTAATCCTGCTTTTTCAACTTCCTCAACAAGTTTGCCAACGAGTTTATCCAGGTATTCGACTGCAGGTTTGAAGTTTTTTGGGTTACTCTGGAATAGGTCATCACCTTCTTTTTTGGAGTCCGGTGTTGGAACGTGTGGTGCATGTGTTAGGCATGTCGGGTAGTATATGGCAAAAGGTCTATCCTTATGTCTATGTATAAAATCGATAACAAATTGGTTATGTATATCAGGTCCGTAATCAGATGGAGAAGTAGGAACATATTCTCCATTTCGCACAATCGATGGATGCCAATAGCGAGATAATTTTTTGTCTTTTTCGTATCCACCTTTATATTCAGTGTTTGCTGGAAGATAATTTTTTACTGCCCATACACAGTACTCGTCAAACCCGCATTCAAAAATTAAGGTTGGCTGAGTCCCTGACAATTGCCACTTGCCCGACATTGCGGTTGTATAACCAACACTTTTCAACTGATTAATGAATGTCCGATGGTATTTAGCAATATCCTCCACAGGACTATTCGGGTCGGGGCCACCCCTCATAAAAGCAAAATTATACACGCCGTTGTGGCAACCATATTGCCCGGTCAATAGCATGACTCGAGTAGGATGGCAAATAGGAGTTGCATAGCAGGTCTGAAATTGAACGCCTTCTTTTGCAAGTCTATCAAGATTAGGTGTTTGAATTTCTTTATTGCCATAGCAAGAAAGTTCGCCTGCACCAAGGTCGTCAGCAAGAATTACAATAAAATTAGGTTTCTTTCTGCTTTTCTCATCGCCGAATGAAAAATTAGTAAAGAACGGAGCAGTTAATCCCAATAAAGCAGAATTTCTTACAAATTCTCTTCGCGTAATTTTACTCATACAATGAACTCTCCCTAAAGAGTGGTTTATAATCTCAAATAATTAAACACTAAAGGAAGATAAAAGTTCCATTAATGAAACCCACCAATTTGAGTGCATACTGTAGTCCATACTTTAGTATATGGGAATCGTTCAGGATATTTTACGAATTCAATGTGACCATCCATAAACAGAACATTTCCACCTCCTGGTTGATGGTTTAATAGTATTTTCTCGCTAAGGCTCTCTCCTTTTTCGAACAAGTTGTCCCACATTATAGGAATCTCTGATGCCGAAGTGTGCCTTACAAGAAATCTCTCTACACCTTCTCTCAATCTATATATAACTCTTTTTTGGGTATCGCCGGGATAGAATGGGTAGAAAGAGATGTCTTTGTCATATACACTTGCTACACTTTGAAGAGGTGAATTACGTGCCTCATCTATCAAATATTTAAATACAGTAACAAAGGCACCTTCTATTTCGGTGCGAGGGTCAGGAGCCTGTTCATTTCCGTCAGGGATGAGATATAACGACGGGACGATAAGCCAACCCCAGTAGGAGTAAGATATATCGTTAACTTTACATACATCTACTTCGCCCGTATCGAGATTAAACCAGCCTCCCTCTTCTGTTGCCATAAATGCGTCCACGTCAGAGGGGCATAGTAAAACTTTTAGGTCTGTAAGATATTCAGGATACAGGCATTTTACATTAAACATTGTTTCTCTTGTATTAATTTCACTACAAGGTGTACTATCTTCAATCCACGGAGTTCTTATGGACTTTATTGGAGGAAATAAATTGCCTTTGCTCTCTCCCGAATACATCATCAACGAGAAACCAATTTGCTTCAAATTATTGGCACACGAAACCCTTCTACCCGCTTCTCTTGCCCTTGAAAGAGCAGGCAATAGAATAGCGGAGAGAATCGCAATTATTCCTATAACTACTAATAACTCTATCAGTGTAAAACCGCGCCTTATCAATCTATTTACCTCTTAAGATAGATATAAATATATTATAGTAGATTATGTTAGGAGTAGTTTAAGTATACATATTGATTTTTGTAAAATTAACATCAAAGCAATGTTCTTGTAGAGGAGGCTCAAATATGCACAGAGTATTGGTACTCTTAGCACAAGGTTGTGAAGAAGTTGAGGCTGTTACACCTATTGATATTCTCAACCGCGCAGGTGTTGAGGTCGTTACTGCAAGTTTAGATGAAGATAAAGTGATAAAGGCAAGTCATGGTGCAATTCTTATGGCGGAAAGGCAACTCTCAGAGGTGCTGGATGAAGATTTTGATATGGTCGTTTTGCCTGGAGGACTACCTGGTGCAGATTACTTAGGAAATGATACAAGGGTTGTGAATTTAATTAAAGAAATGGCTCAGAAAGGTAAGTATGTATGTGCAATTTGTGCAGCACCTCGAATTCTTGCGAGAAATGGATTGTTAAAAGGCAAAACTGCTACCGCATACCCAGGAATACTAAAACAAGATGAATATCCTGACACTAAGATTGTTGATGAGAAAGTAGTTGTTGATGGGAATATCATAACAGGTAGAGGTCCGGGAGTAGCAATGGATTTTGCCCTCGCTTTAGTAGAAGTACTAGAGGGGGAAGAAGTCAGGAATAAGGTAGAAGCATCGCTGGTTAGATATTAGTGGCTTTATAAGTCTACAAAGGTTCGAAATATCCGTGAATTGGTTGATGAAGTAGTTATTTTATTGATTAACTCAATATTAGGAGAAGTAGTGAGATGGCAGAAATTTTATCTATAAAGTATTTTGTAAAAAGAACCGAAGAAGGGATGGGGATAGAAAAGATTAGATTAAAAGCACAAGGATTATCTCCTGAAGTAATCGACTTGTTAGATTCACCCAGTCTTGAAGGGGCTGATTTAAGAGGATTAAATCTAAACGGAGTATGGTTAAAAGGCGCAAATTTGAAAGGTGCAAATTTACAAGGTGCCTCACTTAATTTTGCAGTCTTGAGTGAGGCTGACCTGGAAGATGCTAATCTTGAATCCGCCGACCTTAGCAGGGCGAATTTTATAGCTGCTAATCTCAAAAATGCTAATATGCAGAAAGCCAATCTATATTATGCTCGATTTACTTGTGCAGATATGAGAGGTGCAAATCTGAAGGGAGCCAACATCCAAAGGGCAATATTTAGATGTGCCAATTTATCAGGTGCAGATGTAAGGAATGCCCGTGGTGAGCCGATTATTGATAGAACGATAATGGATAGCATTATAAGATAGGGATAAAAAATATGATTGTGTATCAGTTTTGTTCATCGGTAAATGAATCTAATTTATATCTTGTGATTGACGAGGAAAGTAGAGAGGCATTAGTGATAGATATGCCTGAGTGGTGTGATGGATTGACAAATGCTATAAATGACAACTCAGCCAAGGTTAAAGGGATATTTATCACCCATAGCCACTACGACCACAATTCAGGATTAAATTATCTTCCTAATCAGTTCAAAAGTTTACCCTTATACCCATCAAAAAAGTTTTTTCAAAACAAGAATACTGATAATTTAATCACATTAGGCAATTATGAGGGTCGAATACTTCCCTTGCCGGGGCACACAGATGATAGTGTCGGGTTATATTTCCCCTCTGCAGGTATATTGTTCACAGGAGACGCATTATTTGCTGGTTCAGTCGGTGGAACTTATACTGAGACAAATTCGCAAACTCAGTTAGAAGCTATTAAGAACCAAATACTTGTTTTACCGGAGGATACCTTAGTATTTCCCGGACACGGACCTGTGACATCAGTGGGGATAGAAAAGAAACATAATCCCTTTCTTAAGTAATTTTTGAAGTCGAATACATATTTTTTTATTAGTAGTATTGCCTCACCCACATTCAGTAAAATATATTAAACTGGTTCGATTTCTTCCCACCTAATTTGCTCGAGAGCAGATTTCAGGTCTCCAAATTCCCGTTTTATAAGAGTAATTTCTTCATCGAGATTTTCTACTCTTCCACTTCTGAGGTTATGCTCTACTCTTTGCACGATATATGCGAGTTTCCGAGCGCCAATTGACGTCACCGCACCAGCAAAGGAATGTACAAGCCTCAAGAGTTCTTCGTAATTTTCTTCGCGGTACGCTTTTTCTATTTCTTCTATTCTACCCGGTGTGTGCTGGATAAAAACTTTTGCTACTCTCTCTACAATATTAATTTTCCCTCCTGTAATTTCCAATGCTCGCTTTATATCGAAAATCGGTATGTTGGATATATCTACTTCTTCGGGTACGGTAGGTTTAGGTCGTGGTGTTTCTTCCAGAGTAGTTTTATCTACTTTCTTACTTACCAACCATTTTTCAAGAATCTCAAGCATTTTGCCAGCCTCAATTGGCTTTGGTAAGTAGTCATCCATTCCTGCGGAAAGGCATTTTTCACGGTCGCCTTTCATAGCGTGAGCAGTGAGTGCGATTATGGGGGTATGCGTCCCCGGTTGTTCTAAAGACCTTATTTCTCTCGCTGCGGAGAAGCCATCAAGTAATGGCATTTCGCAGTCCATCAAAATCAAGTCAAATTTACGTCTTTTTACCCAATCTATTGCCTCGTGCCCATTTACCGCAACAGTAATATTGCATCCGTAGTTCTTAAGTATTTCTATGGCTACTTGTTGATTTACAAAGTTATCTTCTGCGAGTAGAACCTCTGCATTGAATAGAACTTTCGCACTCTCTTTTGCGTGCTCTCGTTCCTCTAATACCGTATATTTAGTAACCAGTGTAGGAGTTTCGCCTCTGATATATGCCCCCCAAATTGTGGCTAACGCATCCATTAACTCACTTTGCCTTATGGGTCTTACAAGGTATCCCGCAAATCCTAATTCGTGTAGTCGATGTGCATCACCTCTTATTCCAAAAGGCGTGAGCAATACTAATATTGTATTTTTTATCTTCTCATCCTGTTTGATTGTTCTGCCAAGTGACTCGCCTTGTATTCCAGGCATTTGGTCGTCTATTAGACAAATTTGATAAGGGTTACCCTCGTCAGCGGATTCTCTTAGATATTTTAATGCTTCTGCACTTGAACCTACTGCATCTGCCAGCATTCCCCAGGAATTTAGTTGCTCCATCAATAAATTTCGATTTACGGGACTTTGGTCTACTATTAATACCTTTACACCGCGCAAATGTTCTTTAGGCTCAGGGAGTTTAGGTGCGCTAAGGTCAAGAGGTAATATTAGTGATATAGTGAACCGAGTTCCTTCACCTTCCTTGCTTTGAACAGATATTGTGCCTCCCATTCGGTCTACAAGGAGTTTACTTATTGCCAAGCCAAGACCAGTGCCACCATATTGCTTAGCAACAAGTGCATCTGCCTGTTGGTATCTCTCAAAAATTTCTTCTAATTTATGTTGAGGAGCCCCAATACCTGTATCCTCAACAGTAATTTGTATTGCCGCTTTGTCTTCTGTAATTCCGTCGCATTGCACTGATAATAATACATAGCCTTCGTTAGTAAACTTGATTCCATTCCCGATAAGGTTGGTCAATACTTGGCGAATTCGACCACTATCCCCAATAAATCTGCGAGGGCAATCAGGGAGATACCGAAGATACAAACAAATGTTCTTCCCGTATGCTACAGGAGATAATAGTTCAATGAGGTCCTCACAAAGTGCATGTAAGTCAAAAGGTGCAGGTTCTATTTCTATATGGCCCGCCTCAATCTTTGAGTAGTCGAGGATATCTCCGATTAATCTCAATAGGGCTTTTCCTGAGCGATGTATAGTTTCTACATACCGTTTTTGGGTTTCGTCTAAATCAGATTGTAGCAACAATTCAGACATCCCAAGTATGCCGTTCATTGGAGTACGAATTTCGTGGCTTACGTTAGCAAGGAAATCACTCTTAATTTGTGCACGAGACTCAGCCAACTCCTTTTGTTTGCGAAGTTCTTCTTCCGCGAGTGTCCTCCTTTGTACCTCTTCTTTCAACAATTCAGAGGTTTTCTTATGAGCCTCTATCTCCTCCTTTAACTCCCTCGTCCTTAAAGCTAGTTTTTCCTCTAATTCTTCATAAGCCTTTCTCAAACTGTGCTCTTTTTCCTCTATAACTTCAAGCATCTCGTTGAATTCATCTGTGAGGATACCAAGTTCATTTGTTGCTAATTTTTGTGCACGAATTGAATAATCTTTTTCTTGTGAGACTTTCTGGGCAAGTTTAGATAAATGCTCAATTGGTCTCGAGATCGCTCTATGTAAATACGCAGATATGAAGAATGCAAAAATAGAACTAAGTAAAAGAACACTTACTACTGCTGAACCAAAAGCAACTACTCTTACTCGAAAAGGAGTCAACTCAGAGGCGATATATAAAATTGGAGTTCGTTCAACTTGTGGGATAGAATCAGGTTTTATGTCTGTTTTCGGAAGTATGGGATAATAAATACATATTCTGTTTTTTTCCCTGTATATTCCGGATTTCTGAGGGGCAATCGGAAGAGTAAGGGGATAAGACTCTCTTACATACCTTCCTATTACTTTACCATTCTCATCATATACTCCCGCAAGTACTATCCTTTTATTATTACTTAAAATGCTTAGTTCTTCGTTTACAATCGATTCTACAAAGTAACCCTCTTTTTTCAAACTATCTAACCTGTCGCTTAATAACTCTGCTGATGTCCTCAGCTCAGAGACGATTATCTGGTTAAGCAAAGAAATGTCGAGGAAATAGAAAGCAATACTGGCTATAACAAGTGATATTATGGTAGGTAGTAGGGAAAGAATAAATAGTTGATGGACAATTGGCAAACTTTTGTAAAAAGTGCCAATTTTTGATTTCAGTTTTTTGACACTTGAAAGCATTATATACGCCGTTATTTTTATTGGATATATTCTACCAAAATTTAATTAAGAATACAAACATATTTTTATACCCCTATTGTTTTAATAGTTTTTTGAAGGATAAAAAAGAAATAATCGGCAATTTCGGCAGAAATATTAGGGAGTCAATACCAAGTAGTCATATGTAA
>CAZZMK010000003.1:0-7216 GCA_964655185.1 uncultured Nitrospirales bacterium
GTTTAGCATTAAGGAATAGATAATTAATATGACTCTTTTCTCTAAAGTAAAAATTGGTTAGACTTAAACTAAAATTGCAAAAAGAACTGAGAAAGTGCTTAATCTACCTTATCGGTTTTTGTTCGGGTGGAGGGATTTGAGGTGGTTGCAGTTCTTCTTGAATAATTTTGAGTTCCAGGCCCAATTCCTGTGCTAATATCTCGAAGTAATGTGTGAAATATGATTTTGACAAATCACTTGCTTTTTCAAGATAATACTCACTCTTTATATCAATTTCTTCATTAATTGCTTTATTAATATCGATAAAATTTCCATTTTCATCAAGCGGTTTGTAGTTTGTATGAGTTGCATATATATTTTCGACATTCCAATCACGAGCGACTTCTTTTATTTGGGGGAGAGTTACATATAGCATCTTTTTATCTCTATCAATTGAAATTTTAATTTTATCTATTTCATATCCATAATGTACCTTTGAAATTCCTTCTATTAAATAAATGTCGTCAGTAAACACCCAATTGTCTTTATAATTAGAAAAAACTACACTGAAAACTGCTATACAGTTCGCTAATGCGGGCAATTGTTTTTTTATTGTTCGTTCTACTTTAGCTGCGTTAGAACCATCAATATTCTTATATTTGCAACCGCTAATTATAATTGCCAATATCAAAAAACATCCCCCTACTGTTTTTCTCATAGTAATTCCTCCTATTCTTTATATAGTTGCCGAAGTAATCAATTGTATAAAAGTCAAAAGTATTTGTTTGCTATTATCAACAATTTCTTCCCATCCAACGTTTAATTTATTTTTTATTTTTATTAGCCTATTAATTGTATCCTTATCTATTTGGTCACATTCCATTTGTGGATATTTTCCGCGCACCTCTGAACTAATAGGGTTGATTGAAATTATTTCTGGTTCTGGAAGAATATCTTTTGATATCTTTTCTTTTTTTAAAGCATCTTTGATTATATCTTGGATATTCCTGTACCCAATTCCTATTTCGTATGTTTTTTTGCAATACCCTACTGTAGCTGTAGGAGGGTCATTTGTGAAAAATCGTTTAATTGCTTCTCTCTTTAAGTATCCTTTTTTTGTATCTACTAAGTCTATTATCGCAAAGCTTGTAAATAAAGTATTTTCTTTTTCAAATGTAAGTAATTTTGCAGAGACCTCTGTTTCCACGTAATGATGGGAGTTAAAGACTCCTAACATGTTTTTTGAAAGGAAAAGTATTAGAACTATTAACACGATAACGATAATTCCTACTAAATAACTAGGTAAAGCCAGAACACTTTTTATAATTAAATTAAATAAATGAAAAACCTTAGAGAAAAAGCTTTTCAACATCAGTTCTCTCCCCCTATCCTTTTTTATTTTTATATAGTTTTCAATTGTACATAATTGTAATATACTTATTTACTGAAATATATTTCAAGTTTTAATGAGAAATGATTAATAAGTTATCGTTGATGTTTTTTACTTTGGGAAAATAGGTTTCAATTTGATCAGTTTGTCAATAAATCAAGGATGTAAAGAAAAAGGTATGGTTGGTAATGGGGTGGGGTTTGTTGATATTCTTTATTTAGAGTAATTGGGATTTTAGGTGGATTAAACTGTTAGGCGAATTATGAATCAGGCATCGGGTGAAGATAAGAATTTGCAACGGGGTGAGGGATATCTTTTTGACTTTGGGCAGGTTTCGGAGAAGAAAGAAGAGGTGCGGAGGGAGAAGAGTGAGAAACCGTCTAAGGCTCAAGCGGGTAGTTTTGTCTCCCAACAATTAGTAGAACTTGCGGATAGAGTAAACCAGTTTTTGATAGATATTGTAAACTTGAAGTATGAGTTGTTGCAGGAGAAGAAAGGGAAGGAGGAGATATTAAAGAAGTATGAAGAGTTGAGAGAGAAATATGATGAACTGGATGGGTTAGTTCAATCGGGGAAGCAAGAAATACAATTGTTGAATAGTAGACTGCGGAGTTTGGAACTACAAAACCATACTTTGTCTGTTCAAATTTCTGAGAAGGAAGAGCAATTACAGGAAGAACGGATAGCGAAACAACGTATTTTTGAATTATTAAGTGAGCGTGAAGCGAGACTTGCAGAGTTGAATGCAAAACTTGTTGAGAAAGAAAAGGATGTTGAGGGTTTAGAAAAGAAACTCCAGAAACTAACAGGAGAATTAAGTAATGCCCTTATAACAATTGCCAACCTTGAGGAAACTAAGAGAGAACTGAATGAAAAAGTAAATTTATATGAGAACAAGTTGAAGGGTGTGCGAGATGCTTTAGAGGAAAAGGACGAATTGGTAGAGAGGATAAGGGAAGAGAATACCCATTTAACCTCCGAATTAAACTCACTCCAAGAACTTGTTGAAGCGCAACAGTCTGTAGTGGACTCTTTGAGCAAAGAAAAGGAGAAGTTGCTTGACAAAATCAAGATATTAGAGAAAGAATTGAATCTGAAGAAACTTGAGTTTGAGAAGGAGGCATCAAAACGAAAATTACTGGAAGCCCGACAGGAGGAGGTTCTAAAGGAAAGTGCCCGATTGATAGAGAAAATAGATTCTTTGAGTAAGGAAAAGGATAAATATGAAAGAGAGTTAAGGTCGTCGAGGGAAAAGGAATTGAAATTACAGGATGCGGTGAACTATTGGAAGAGTCAGGTTACCCAACTAAAGATTGATTTTCAGCAAACTTTTGAGGGGGAGATGTTAAAGCAAAAAAGTATTGATAAGAAACTTTTCTTGGCGTACTATTCGTTGCCAGAGTCTGAGCGGAACTTGTTGAATCTTTTAATTTGTGCAGGTTTTTTAAGTGAAGAGCAAAGAAAGAAGATTCAGGGTATGGTTGATTTTAGTAATGTAAACTTAGGAAATTATCTTATAGAAAGTGGTATAGCAAGTGAAGAAGTAGTATATATATCGCTGTCTGTACTTAACAATATTCCCTATCTTTACCTGCAGACGGAAGATGTAGATTCTGCTATGCTAAGTTTTTTAGGGTTAGATTATTGCATTAAACGGCTAATAGTACCTTTGAAGGGTAAAAGTGAAAATTTGTTGGTAGCAATGGCTGACCCTACTAATACGAGGATTCTGGAAGAAGTCGGGAGAAAGGCTAACAGGAGAGTTTTAGCGGTTTATAGTTTCCCAAGTGCGATTGTGGGTATCTTAGAGGAGTATTTGACAGAGAACAAGTAGTTTTACATCTTTTGAATGTTGTTCAAGAATTCTGCATTGCTCTTTGTCTTTTTCAGTTTCTCAATAAGCAATTCGGTTGCTTCTACAGTATCAAGGGGACTCAGCACCCGCAGTAATAGCCATATTTTCTCGAGGTCTTCTTTGGGTATTAGTAGTTCTTCTTTTCTCGTTCTGGATAGGGTTACATTTATAGCAGGGAAGATACGTTTCTCCATTAGTCTGCGGTCGAGGTGAATTTCCATATTGCCGGTGCCTTTGAATTCTTCGAATATGACATCGTCCATTCGGCTACCTGTGTCTATCAATGCGGTGGCGAGGATAGTAAGGCTACCACCTTCCTCAACCTTTCTTGCGGCGCCAAAGAATCGTTTAGGTTTCTGGAGAGCGCTTGCTTCAATACCGCCGGATAATACCTTGCCACTTGACGGCACGAGGACATTGTAGGCTCGAGCGAGTCGTGTCATAGAGTCGAGCAAGATAACAACATCGCGTTTATGTTCGACGAGTCTTTTTGCTTTATTAAGTACCATTTCTGCTACTTGCACATGTCTTTCTGGAGCCTCATCAAATGTTGATGCAACGACCTCTGCTTTGACGGAGCGCCTCATATCAGTTACTTCTTCTGGTCGCTCGTCTATGAGCAATACGATGATAGTTACTTCAGGATGGTTTATAGACAGACTGTTTGCAATCTTTTGAAGTAGGACAGTTTTACCGGTGAACGGTGCGGCTACGATTAAGCCTCTTTGTCCTTTGCCTATTGGTGATATTAAATCCATAATTCGCATTGCAATCTCATCTGGGGTAGTCTCGAGGATAAATCTCTCATTGGGATGTAACGGAGTAAGGCTATCAAACAATAGTCGTTGTGAGGCTACTTCTGGTGAGTCGTCGTTTACGGATTCTACTTTAAGTAGTGCAAAGTATTTTTCGCCATCTTTAGGTGGGCGGACGTGTCCTCGAACGGTATCGCCAGTTCTCAATCCGAATTTTCTGATTTGTGATGGTGAGACATAAATGTCATCAGGACCGGGGAGATACGAAGCCTCTGGAGAACGCAAGAACCCATAGCCGTCGGGTAAAATCTCGAGCACACCTTCACCCAATACGGAGCCTGAATGGTCGAAACTTTTCTTTAGGATTTGAAAAATCAGGTCCTGTTTTTTCATTGAGCCGGTATCGTGAATCCCAAGTTGTGATGCAAGGTCGTTTAGTTGCTGAATACTCATATTTTTGAGTTCTGTGATGTAAATTTCTGGACCTTCACCGACTTTAATTTCAGTATTCTCCTCATCAGCCACATCTAACACTGGCATCTTGCTCGGGTTATTTTGATATGGCTGGTTTTTGTTGGTTCGGCTTTTTCTGTTTTGTTGTTGACGATGTCCTGAATCCTTCCTGTTTCCCATATCCCTCGACTTCCATCTGTTATGGTTTTTGTAGTTTGAGTTGTCATTGCTGTGATAATTACCCATAAAATTTTCCTTATGGAGAATATTGAGAAGTTATATGGTAAAGTTATTTAGAAATTGCTACTTCAATTTTAATGAGCCTCTGCCCAATTATATCCTTTCCCAATGTCGACTCGAAGAGGGACCTTCAATTGCACTACATTTTCCATAATTTCCTTTACTTTCTCTGCAATTGCATTGGCATTTTTAGCAGGGGCTTCTATAAGTAGTTCATCGTGAACCTGTAGTAATAATTTAGCACTGGTATCCTGTAGGTATTTATGAACTTCTATCATTGCTTTCTTAATAATATCCGCAGCGCTACCCTGAACGGGTGTATTTATTGCCATTCTTTCTCCTGCTTTTCGCTCGTTCTGATTTGCACTGTTAAGTTGAGGGATGAACCGCCTGCGGTTAAATAGTGTTGTAGTGTAACCTTTTTCTCTCGCCTCTTGGACAATTCTTTCGACCCATTCTTTTACCTTTGGGAAGCGCTGAAAGTAGTACTCGATGAATTTGTTGGCGTCTGATGTGCTAATGCCTACAGTTTTAGATAAGCCGAAAGGTGTCATTCCATAAATCACACCAAAGTTGATGGCTTTTGCCTGTCTGCGTTGCTCATCGGTAACTTTTTCAATTGGTATATCGAATATTTTTGCAGCGGTCTCGCAGTGTATGTCTAAATCTTTTTTAAAGGCTTCGCAAAGGGCAGGGTCCTCTGAAAAATGTGCCAATATCCGCAGTTCAATTTGTGAATAGTCAGCAGATATTAGTACCCAATTTTTATCCGTCGCTACAAATCCTTCGCGAATCTTCTTGCCGTAGTCCGTACGAATGGGTATGTTTTGCAAATTTGGGTCTGCACTGGATAATCTGCCTGTAGCGACTACAGTTTGATTGAATGTGGTGTGTAGTCTGCCGGTTTTGGGGTTTACAAGTTTGGGTAGTGCCTCTATGTATGTGTTGAGGAGTTTTTGAAGCGTTCTATATTCAATTATCAGAGCGGGAAGAGGATGTTCAGACGCAAGTTCTTCGAGGACTTCTGTATCGGTGGATGCGCCTGTCTTGGTCTTTCGTATTGGTTTTAGTCCCAGTTTTTCAAATAAGATTACTTGGAGTTGTTTTGTGGAGTTGATATTAAATTTTTCACCAGCGAGTCTATATATTTCAACCTCGAGATACCCCAATCTTGATTCTATCTCCGTTTTCAGTTCATCGAAAATTTTAGGGTTTATCTTTATTCCTGCAAGTTCCATATCAGCAAGGACGGGTATTAGCGGGTGTTCAATTTCGTAATATAGTTTGTCTGTGGAATTTTCTTTAAGTCTTTTCTCCAACTCTTCTGAGAGTAGATATATGACCTCTGCCCTTGTGGCGTAGTTCTTTTCGATTGGTATAGTTATATTGTCTTCGAACTCAATTAATCTGAAGTCGTTGATTAACCTTCCTGCAGTATCTTCTAACCTGTTCTTTGTAAAGTTTGGGTCAACAGTATAACTTGCTACCATTACATCTATTCCGTTATTTGCAAAACTAATTCCTTTTTGATAGAAAAACTTGATAATGTTTTTGAGATTAAAGCCGAACTTTTTAATTTGTTTGGATTCAAATAGAGACTTTAATTTTTCAATTGTTTTTGTTTTGTCAAGACTGGCAACAGCCTTACTTTCAGAGATGTCAATGGGAATAAAGTAATTTTGGTCTTTCCCTAATGATAAGCCTATCCCCGCTAATTCAGGGTGTAGTATATCACTATTTGATATGTATAGGTCAAATGCAAAGGCGGATTTTTTTTCGATTTGCTCTATTAATGAGTTTAACTGCGCTTCGGACTTGATAAGGGAATATGAATAATCTGAGGAGGTTGAAAGACCTTGCTCTTTAGGTTTGAGGTTTAGTTCGCGAATTAAAGATAGGAATGAAAGTTCTTGTAATTGGTTTAGCAGAACTTGTTCATCATAAGGCTTTCGCTTAAACATATCTATATTGAATTCAATAGGTACATCTGTCCTTACGGTGAGTAATTCTCTACATTTGAAAACTTGGTCCTTTGCTTTAGTGAGGGAATCTTTGAGTTTCTGTGGTAATTTATTGAGGTTGTTATAAAGGTTTTCTAATGAGCGGTATTCCGTCATCAGTTTACGGGCGGTCTTTTCCCCAATCCCTTTTACGCCGGGTATGTTGTCCGCAGTATCGCCTATCAGAGCGAGTGCGTCAGGCACATGTTGCGGGTCTGTTCCAAATCTTTCGAATACGTTATCTACAGTATACCACTTACCTTTTTCCTCGCGGAAGGCATCAAACATCTTTACATTTGGGCCGAGTAGTTGTAATAAGTCCTTATCGCCAGAAACAATTATTACTTCAAATCCCTCTTCAGTTGCTTTTTTAGTCAAGGTAGCGATGACATCGTCTGCTTCGAATCCTTCTTTGAATAGTGTAGTTATGTTAAGGTTTTTAACCAGTTCGATAGTGCGGGGGATTTGCTGAACAAAACTATTAGGTGGTTCAGGTCGGTTTGCTTTATATTCTGGGAACATTTCTTCTCTGAAAGTTTTACCG
>CAZZMK010000004.1:0-8397 GCA_964655185.1 uncultured Nitrospirales bacterium
AAATATGTTGGTGACGCTTAGGAAGGCTCTTTATGATTCTAATAGATTGGATAATGCTATCGAAATGATTAGAGATGCATATAGGGGTAGATTGCATAAATACCTTCTTGCTGATGGTAGATATGAAAAACGAGGTGCAAAAGTCAGAATCGACAATATAGGATTTTCAGTTGTGAGAGATAACTCCACAAAGGACGAATACTATCCGCAGGTAAGAAGGTATATACTATATACCGGACATGATACAGCAACAGCAAATTCTATATATCAATTTATTATTGATTATTATGGTGCTCTTGATATAAATAATCTGTATACATTAACTAATCGTGGTGGTGTAAATCAGTACAATCTTATGAACACTATTATCGATTCTACCGCCTTTAAGGCATACTTTGTGTATGCTTCAGGAACTACCGACGCTTCTTCCGGTGATTATCAAATTGTTGATTTTCAGTCATTGCTGCCATAGTTTATAGATAAAAGTTCTGAAATTTTGTGGTTTGAGACCTAAGTGGAGAGAGGAGAGGGGTTTTATGTTTGATTGGAACGAGATAATTAGCCGAGGAAGTAAGTTATCTAAGAAATTAGAAGATATAAAAGGTAAATCTCTTGTCGTTACGATGGAAATTCCTTGGAAAAAGTTTAAAGAGTTTTCTACGCTTGAGCCTACTGAAATAATGTTTGCAGGGGAGATGGAACTTAGTTACATTAATAATGTTGTAGAAAATATAGGGGAATTTGATTGGGTGATTGGGATTGGTGGAGGTGTTGCCTGTGATTTGGCTAAGTTTATTTCCTGGAAGAATAATATACCGCTAATTTTAGTACCCTCAGTAGTTTCTGTAGATGCCCCATTTACTGCTTCTATTGCAGTGAGAGAAAATAATGTTGTGAAATACATAGGTAGTGTTATCCCACAAGAAATAATTATTGATTATTATCTTATATCTCAGGCTCCACCAGAATTGAATAGAGCAGGGGTTGCAGATATATTAAGCATACATACCGCTCTGTGGGATTGGAAGTGTTCCTCTGTAAGAACAGGAGAAAGATACGATGAGAAAATAGCAGAGGAAGCACGAAAATGCTTAAGTGAAATAGAAAGTAATGCAGAAGATATATATGAAGTTACAGATAAAGGTATAGATACTATAGTCGATATGTACTGTAAGGAAGTGGATTTATGTTCCGAGTTTGGTAATGCCCGCCCAGAGGAAGGCTCAGAACATATTGTTGCTTACTGCGCAGAGTTTCTCACTGGTAAGCAGTTTTTGCATGGAAATATTGTGGCTTTTGGAATATTTTGTATGAGTAGACTGCAAGAGAATTCGCCAGAATGGATAACCGACCTTATGAGTAGAACAGGTTTAAATTTTTCTGCTTCCGACCTGTCAAATGATGAAATTAGAAATATTTTGTTAAATTTGAAAAAGTTTAAAGACGAGGCTAACTTATTTTACAGTGTCGTTGATGAGAGAACAATAGATGATAATTTTGTTTCTGATATACTAAGAAGATTAAACCGTTTCGAAAAATAAAATAGGAGTAAAGTTATGGAAAAAGTATTATTTTGTCTAATTATGGCTTGTCTAATTTGTTTAGCCTTATCTCATTATTCCTATGCAGAAGGCAAAACATACTTTAAAGTGGCGAAGCCAGTTTGGCTACAAGACAGAAATAAACTAATGAACGACTTTGCTGGGTTTAAAGGGGTATTTAATTTGGACGATACTAAAGATGTGATATTGACCTGCACTGGACATAATTCTTACAGGGTATACGTCAATGGTAAGTACTTAGGTTATGGTCCTGCAAGAGGTCCACATGGCTTTTTTAGAGTAGATGAGTGGTCATTAGATAATTTTGTTAAAAAAGGTACCAACATAGTTGCTTTTGAAGTGGTAAGTTACAATGTAAATGGTTACGGTATTACCAATCAACCTGGATTTATTCAAGCAGAGGTAAGGAAAGGAAACGAAGTACTTTGTGCTACAGGCTCAAATGATAAACCGATATTAGGTATTGACCTCGGTTATAAGTTACGGAAAGTAGAACGGTATAGTTTCCAAAGAGGATTTACTGAAGCGTATAGAATTAGTAAAAATTCATATCTATGGAAAACACAATTGGAAAATTCTCCTGCCTCTTACGCTTTGAGTGTATTGCCTGAGGTAAATCTTATTCCGAGGAGAGTACCTATTCCTCAGTTTGAGATCGTGATACCTGTTTCAATTTATAAGGGAGGTACCGTTGATTTAAATACCCCAGTAAAGAATCCATGGAGGAATAAGGATGTTGCTCCGAGAAGTGATTACCTTGCTTACCCATTTGAAGAATTAGAGTATTCTCCCGTGTTGGATTTTCAAAATATGACCATAGGGGAAGGTGAAGAAATAAATACCAACCTTTTACTTCCGGTGAATTTGGACAGTTCTTCTTACAAGATTTTCGATTTAGGTAGAAACTTAACAGGTTTTATATATGCTAAGTTTTATACTGATTCCCCAACAAAAGTATTTTTTACTTTTGATGAAATTCTGAGAGATGGAAAAGTAGATTGGAAAAGATTAGGATGTCATAACATTGTATCAGTAGAATTGTTGGACAAGGGAAGTTATGAATTCGAATCTATAGAACCATACACTTTTAGGTATCTCCAAATGGTTACTACTACAGGAAATGTTAAGATTGAATCGGTAGGCATCCGTTTATATGAAAACCCTGAATCTCAAAAAGCAAAGTTCGAATCATCAAGTAAAGAACTTAATGAAATTTTTGAGGCTGGTAGAGCGACATTTGCACAGAATGCGGTTGATATATTTATGGATTGTCCTCATAGAGAAAGAGCAGGGTGGTTGTGTGATTCTTTTTTCACTGCAAGGGCAGGATTGGTACTATGCGGAAATACCCTGGTAGAAAAGAATTTTATAGAAAACTTCTTACTCCCACCGAAATTTGAGTTTTTGCCAGATGGGATGCTTCCAATGTGTTATCCATCTGACCACAACAATGGAGTTTTCATCCCTAACTGGGCAATGTGGTTTGTTGTGCAATTAGGTGAGTATGCGTATAGAAGTAATGATTGGGAACTTGTCAATGCTCTAAAACCGCGTGTCCTCGACCTAATAAAGTTTTTTGAGAGGTATCGTAATGAAGATGGCCTGCTCGAAAAACTACCGAGTTGGGTATTTGTGGAATGGTCTAAGGCTAATGATTTCGTACAAGATGTTAATTATCCATCAAATATGTTATATGCAGGTGTATTGGATACAGTGGCTTCTTTATATAATCTCCCTGAATATAAAGAAGAGGCGGAAAAGATAAGACAGGTAATAAGGAAACAGTCTTTTGATGGCAAATTTTTTGTAGACAATGCAGTTAGGAAAGATGGTAAGTTAGTAGTTACTACAAATAAGAGTGAGGTATGCCAGTATTTTGCTTTCTTTTTCAAAGTGGCTACACCTGAAACTTATCCTGAACTATGGAATATAATTCAACAGGATTTTGGACCACATCGCAAGGAGAAGGAGAATAACAAGTATCCAGAAGTCCACTTAGCAAATTCATTTATAGGAAATGTGCTAAGGGCAGAGTTGCTTACGCTTTATGGTAATCCTCAGCAGGTACTTGATGAATCAGTTGGTTATCTTCACTATATGGCTAAAGCAACCGGAACTCTTTGGGAAAATGTCCACGATAGAGCAAGTTTGAATCACGGTTTTGCATCGCATATCGTTTATGTCTATCTCAGAACTGCATTGGGTATTAGAGATTTTGACCCAGTTCATAAAAAGGCTAAAGTTGTATTTACGCCTTTGACCCTTAAATATTGTAAAGGAGAAATTCCAGTAGAAAATGGATGGATAAAACTTTCTTGGGAGCAAGATAACGAAAGTATAAAATATAAATTGTCATATCCCGATGGCTGGTCAATAGAAGTAGAAAATCAAAGTGGTAAAAAACTTGTCGTAGAAAATTAGAAACAAAGGCGATATATTGAGTTGTAGATGTAGATTGACCTAAATTTTATTAACCTATAAAGTACTGAAAATCTTTATCTACTAAAGGTGAGATGTTTTCTCTATAAAGAGGAGAAGGCACCTGATTTTTTACGTTTTCCCAAAATGATTTCCAATCATTTATGCTTTCGATTTTGGTTGCGCCGATTACTTTTTCCCAAAGTATTTTTAGTGCATCTCGGCTTGTATTTACAATTCGTAGGTCAGGATGTTGTAAGTTTTCTATTAATACAGGAGTTACTTCCCTAAGTCCTAAGTACGCAACTGCTTGGATAGTTGTTATACATACTTCCACATCTGGGTCTACCAAACCCCTTATAATTTGCTCTTTACTTTGCAAATCTTGAGCCAATGCAAGTAGTTCAATTGCTTTTGCTCTTATAGTAGGGGCTGAGTCAAAAATCTTTTCACGAAGTATTTCCACAGTCTTTTCTTTGTTAATTTTAAACATTGCTTCAAGTATATGAGGTGCCGTGGTAGGTGAAAGAGAAGGAAGATAATATAGAAGATAAGGATAAATATTGAATTTTTTGTTAAGTTCTAAAAGAGCATTTTTTGCGCTTGCCCTGTCAATCTCTTCACCCCATTGTAATTTACCAAGTATGGATTCTATCTGGGCTCTTTGTTCTTTATTTAACCCAGTTACCTGTGTTAGATATTTATCTTTTTCTTCCCATTCTTTTATGAAATCATCTATTTTTATTTCGCCCGTTTTATCGTTTTTTTCAATCTTTTCTATCTCATCTTTTCGATAATATAAAGTGTTAGTTCCGACCTTAATTGTAAGAACACCATTAGGATTCTCGCCTATAATCTTACCATCAAAAACTATACCACTTTTGAGATAAAAAGTGTCTGCATATGTTATTGCTTTTACCACTAATAAGATTGAAATTATAGAGAATGTTTTTACTCTCTTCATCATAAGACATTCCTCACTTTTCTATTTTGAGGTATGTGAATTATTAGAAATATCCGCAAAGTTGATAACATAAAGTCTAAATATTAGGTTTGATAACAAAAACCCAGTTTGGTAAAACTGACGATATTGGGGTCATTTATTTCCAAGAACCTTCTAACTCTTGGGTCGTAATATACCGTTAATCCTATGCCTACTCCATTATTAGCAGGGACAAAAACACCTAAGTCTGCTGATATTACTCCTCCCCTTATTATCATTTTCCCATAAGTATTGGAGTTATGCCTTGTTTTGCTTCTTACTATGCACCATATTGAATTATTACTGTATAAGAGACCATCAAACTGGAATGGGCGACCTGAATCGGGTCTTGTAAGTTCATCATTGAACCAAATTCTTCTAAGAGTGTCTTCACTTATCCAGTTATTTGTGGGGTTACAATAGTGATATGTTGCTCGACTTAATATTTCAAGTGGGAGACCTTTCTCGATAAGATAATCTCTTAGTAATTTTACTCCCGGGTCATTATATTTTACAGCGTGTTCATCAGTAGCATCGTAAATGTATATCTTGTCAGGTTGACTTGCTCTAAGTCCGTAGAACCTTGGCTTATATTGAGGGTCGACGAGAGCCTTTTGAAGTTCCATCCTATTAAATAGCATTAGTTCAGATGTTGTAAAACTAAATTGTTGGCCTGGTCTACCATTTACAATCATTCCCGCATCGACAGAATATGGGTCAAAATAACCCCATTGTAAAGTTTCTGTTTTCCCGTTTATAGTTACATTATTAGTCCTTGATGGCGTTCTTACATCGATACTGTATTGGTTCCACTTAGGATATTTTTCATTATTTCGCGCACTATGGTTTACTCCCCGCACGGTTAGGTAGTCTCCTATCATTATACTTCCACCCGCCACGAGTGCAAATGCATTAGGAGTTCCATCCTCTGCTCTCCCAAATTCACCAGGTGCATCGTCATAGGTTACGTCTCCTACAACATATACATTGCCTCTAACAAGAATTTGTCCTTCTCCTTTTATTTTTCCTGCAAGCACCAAATCGCCATTTACTGCAACTGTTCTTTCAATTCTTATAGGGTCGTCAGGAGTTCCAATTAGTATAAGATTGCCGTCATATGTGCCTGTGGTGGAGAGACTTGTAAGAGCATCATTAGAAGCAGTGGGTAATGGATTATTAGGGTCTGAAGGTACATACACACTACCGCGAGGAACACCGTATGCTACACCAGAGGTAATTTGACCTGGTGGTAATTCTCCTTCTAATGTGCTACTTTCAAAGTATACGCGTCCGTTAGCACTATTTAGAACTATTTCGAACTCCTCATCGTCTACTAACCTATTGTTATTCTCATCAGGAAATGGTGCAGGGAAATTGTTGGGAACTACACCGTCAGTTTGTGCTTGTTCGTCTAATGGATAATCCATATACAAATTGGCAAAAGGTATTAAGTCACCATTTGCGTCAGTTCCCGCATTTTCTAACGGTGTTACTATCATTTGGCCAGAGGAGTTCTGAATTATTTTCCCATTAGTGTTGTTAATTTTGTAGGCTTTGAGTGTGGAACTTTGAAGTTCGCTCGGTGAGTAGAGAGAGCCATCAGGTTTGTATACTCGCCCTCTCGTATAAAGCGTTCCTGCTACTCTCGAATCGGCTTCAGTCGGTCTTACCAATAGTGACTCTAACGATGCTATTTTTATTCTATCGAATGTGTTATAGTTTGCTGGGTCCGTATTAATACTAAGCGGTAATGATTGGAATTCAGCATGGCAAAGAATGCAACTTATGTTACTCGCCAGAACAGAGAATTCAGTATGAGGACTTGATTTTCCACCGATTGAAATAACTTGAACAGCGGTTTTTGTCCTATTGTTTCTACTCGCAGTTGATGTTATAGTAAGTATTGATTTTGACCATTCATCATATCTTGCTATATGTACGCTTTCTATTGTGCCTAGTAATTGGTTATTGTTAGGGTCTCTTACTTGAATAGGGTTTTGGAGAAGAGCCCATCCACGAGGGTCATAGCCCGCGGGATAAGTTTCAAATATACCATTTCCATTCCCTGTTTCATCAGGGTCCTTAGTCCCATTAAAGTTCAGGTCCTCATTTATAGGAATTCCCAAAGAATTAAGGTAGTATCTATATGAAGCCCAGTTACGGGTGGTATTTCCCGTAGTTTCTAAGTAATCATCCCAAAGCCTCTTGATAGCCAGGTCTATGCCTGAGCGTGATAGTTCTGAAAGAATGATTTCATCTACCGCAAAGTCCGATTCCCGCTTGTTATTTACAATTGTTGTGGTGATTATTCCTACAGCCCCAAGTATTACAATTACGGCCACTGTGGCAAATATTATTGCAACGCCTTTATTCCTATTTTGGAAGTAATATCTTTTTAACATATCAATCTCTCCTTAATTTTCAATTCTCTAACTTTATTGTGCCTGAGAGTTCGGACCTAATTAAAGGTCCTTCACCCGGGCCTATCCTCATAGTTCCTTCGAGGTATACATATAAAACCGTAAGTTGATTGGATGTATCGCTTCTATCAGACAATAGTTCAAATCTTACATCACTTATACAGTTAGTACTTCCGATTACTCTCGTAGTATTTCCTTGCTGAATAATCAATCTTCTGTTCAATACTCCATCATTATTTGTATCTTCGCCCGGGTCAAGAATTCCGTTAGGAGGATTTGTTTCATTGCCTATATCTTCATTTTCGTATGTTATTAAAATGGGACCTGAGGATTGGAAAAAAGCAGGTGTATTTACTCTAACTGGTATATAAAATCTTAAACCTCTACCTTCATTGATAACTTGAATCGGCTCTACTCCTTGTGGGGCTATCGGAGGAGTAACATCTGTGGAAAGTGAAGTATATGCTTGCTTTACAATGTTTGTTAATTCATTAAAAGTATCTCTTAAAGCGGAATCAATTTGATTTTGGGCAAAAGCCAATGATGATGACTTCACAGAACTTTGAAGGGCAAGAAATCCTAATATCGAAATTATGCTTAATAAACCTGCTGATATTGTTATCTCAATCAAAGTCATGCCGAAATTTCTTTTCATATTAATCTCCTTTATTACCTCGTTGTAATTATGCTACCTAAAGTAGCCTGAAGTTGATATCCTCTTGGATTTGTCCATATCGTGGTTACAAATACTTGTATTGGATTGTCACTTCCTCCCGCAGGTTCATTTTGCATATCTCTTGTTTCTACATTTATTTGAATACCTTGTAAGGATATTGGATGTTCCTCTACACTTACCATAGATAGCCAATTTTCAGTATTTTGGTTGCTTAGCCAGGAGTAGAAACCGTCCCAATTAAAAGTGTTTTCTGATGTGATGAAATCTTTTCTTTTCTCTCTAATTACTTCGATTACGCCCCTACAAATTTGATATGCCTGTATTCTTTCCCTTTGAATT
>CAZZMK010000005.1:0-2966 GCA_964655185.1 uncultured Nitrospirales bacterium
AAAGTTTTCTTAGTGGTTCTCTGGCTACTCTTGCTATTTGGTCGCCGAGTTTTTGATTTTCGTATCTTTGAAGCAGGTCTAATAGATGAGTTGTAAGTTCTTCCAAAGGCAGTTTATCTAACTTGTTTATTGCAGTTGCAGATTCCATCCCGGCATTATATATAAAATTTCGAATTTCGTTGTCTTTTGCCGATTCCCAAATGTATGTGTAATTTTTCAGTGCCCCAAGGTATGCACACACTGCATGTGTCAAATTATGAATATATAATTTCCTATGCACATAAGCACTGAATGGCGAGCACAATTTCATATTCTTTATATTTGGAATTTCTCCCTTGAAGGCATCTTTATCAACTGGTAGTTCTGAATATTTTTCTACCTTTATGAGAAGTGGGTCCTTTTTTCTTTCGGCTTCAGTGACCAAAGGGACCATTCTCCCTATAGAGGCTTCAACTAATCCAATATTTTCCTCAAATTTTCCTTTTAGTTCGGGAGGAAGATATTTTAGGATTATTCCCCTTACTGTTTTCTGTGGTTCGGGCAGGTTTTCGCAGATTATTATGTTTAGAGGTTTGATGTTAGGTGCTAAAAGCCTATATTTGATTCCTTCACTTAGGATTTTTAATGCATCTTCTATTCCTTTTTTCCCCACTGCTATAGATACTACTTCTGCATCATTTATAACTTTTACTATTTCATCTCTTTCGGATGAATGTAAGGCTTTGAAGTTATTTATCCATATAGTTTTTTCCTCGTCATTACTGATAATCTTAATGGGATATCTTTTTTCTTTATTAAGTAGTTGAACTAACTCTTGAATGGCATCTATATATATAGTGAAATATCCACTTTCATAATATAGTTGTCCTAAAAATCCCCTTCCTATATTTCCTGCCCCAAATTGAACGGCAATTTTCATTATAAAAACCCTGCTATCTGCATGTGTCCATTTTTTTGAATAGTGAAGTCTATCTGAAGTATGGTATTATATCACAAGTATTAAGTAGTAAGATTTACAGTTATTTATTTCAGGAGTTGATTGTTAGGAGGTGACAGTATGAAAAAGGTAGGTTTTGGAATAATTGGTTGTGGGAACATAGGACCAGTTCACGCTGCAGCAATTCAGGCGGTTTCCTGTGCCAAATTAGTAGCGGTTTCTGACGTAGTTGAAGCAAATGCTAAAAAACTTGCGAGTCAGTATAATGTTGAGCCGTATACTGATTACAGGGAGATGATAAAAAGAGATGATATCCAGGCTGTATGTTTATGTGTTCCGAGTGGATTGCGTGCTGAAATTGCTGAAGATTGCGCAAAAGCGGGGAAACATATACTATCGGAAAAACCCTTAGAGGTAACTACTGCCCGCATAGATAGGATTATAAAAGCAACTGAAAAAGCAGGTGTTTTGCTTGGATGTATCTTCCAAAGTAGGTTTGCTGATGGTTCACGATTGATAAAGCAGGCTATACAGCAAAATAGATTTGGCAAGTTAGTGCTTGGAGATGCTTATATAAAGTGGTATCGGTCTCAGGAATATTATAAGAGTGCTTCGTGGCGAGGAACTTGGAAACTGGATGGTGGTGGTGCTTTGATGAATCAGGGGATTCATCAGATAGATTTGCTTTTATGGTTTATGGGACCCGTTAAGAGAGTATTTGCTCAAACTCAATGTATTGCTCACGAAGGTTTAGAAGTGGAAGACCTTGCTACTGCAGTTTTAGAATTCGAAAATGGGGCCTATGGTGTGATTGAAGGCAGTACTGCTATATGGCCTGGACATCCTGCTCGCGTAGAAGTGCATGGTTCTGAGGGAAGTGCAGTGCTTGAAGATGGGAAAATCGTTTTCTGGAATTTTAAGAAGCGTAAGCCAATTGATGCTAAGGTTGAGAAGGAAATGAATAAAGAGTCGGAATTAGGTTCAGGTGCAAGTGACCCGCTTGCCGCTTTGAAAATAGAGGGACATCGAAGACAAATCGAAGATTTTGCTCAAGCAATATTAAAAGGTAGAAAACCAGCAGTGGATGGTAGAGAAGCACGCCATGCAGTTGCTTTGATTGAACAGATATATAAGTCTGCTCGCATAGGCAAGCCTATCAAGATTCAATAAAAAAGATTTTTATTTGCTTAACAGAAAACAAATTCTTTCTCGAAGATAGGAAATGAAAAGATTTTGTTATTTAGGTGTATTTGTATTGTTTTGGATTTTTTCTTTGCTCTCATTATGTGACGATACGAACAAAAAAGGTAATTTTGGAAACGATAGTGCTGAATCTATAATTGTTCGAGTAGGTCCTTTTAACATAACAGAGTCTGATTATAGAGCCTATTTTCAATTTAGAAAGTTTGAAATTTTAAGTTGCTCTCCTGAAACATTTTCCTCTGCATTTGAATCGTTAAGTAAGAAGGTGTTGGATGAAATAGTTTTTCAACACTTAGTTTTAATTCTTGCAACGAGAGAAAATATTTCTTACGAGGACGAAGAAATAGAACAGATTCTTAAGAGTGGAATAGAGAAGTTAGGCGGAAATGAGGCATATAAGAAATGGTTAGAACAAAATAATATTTCAGAGGCTTATTTAAAGGAGCAGATTTCTAAAAAAGTAATTATTGATAAGTATGTTCAAAAGGTTAGAGAGAGTATTACAGTTTCGGAAGAGAAAATAAAGGAGACATATGACAACTTATCTAAGAAAGGTGCAACTCGAAGAGTTGCTGAAACCTATGATTTTGCAGTTATATTTTTGCCTGATTATACAAACTCACCAGAAGTAGAAGAGCAAATAAAACAGATATATTTAAGGATTCAGAAAGGGGAGGATTTTTTTAGTCTCGCAAAGGAGTACTCTAAAGATGAGATTTCCAGTCGGCAGGGTTATTCATATTATGAAGTAACATTGAGAGATGTATCACCTGAAGTTAGACATTATTTAGTTTTGTTAAAAGTTGGTAGTGTGTCACCACCTTTT
>CAZZMK010000006.1:0-6954 GCA_964655185.1 uncultured Nitrospirales bacterium
CAAATAGCAATTGTTTCAATAAAGGAAGCCGTATTGACAGAAATATTAAACTTAAAAGAGATATAGGTTAGAATTTTTTACTCTTCCTTTCATTTGAATTTTCATATGATGAATAATCTCGGTTTTACAAGTTAAGAATAAAAGGGAATTTTTCAAAAGATTGTTTGCCATTGGAATGTATGTTTCGTTATAATTATGAACATATGTTTATAACTGGATAATTGAATTATGCCGAGACCATTCTGCAAAAGAAATTTGAACTATTGTCCACCAGTGCAGAAATTCATACCTGAAGGGCAAGAGACTAAAGATTACATCAATCTTACTCTGGATGAGTTTGAAGCCATACGGCTTGCAGATTACGAAGGGCTATACCACGAAGAAGCAAGTCAAATGATGAACATATCAAGGCCTACTTTTACCCGTTTAATCGACCAAGCAAGAAAAAAAATTGCCCGGGCTATAATTGAAGGCAAAGGTATTGAAATTAAGGGAGGACCAGTCAATTATCTTTGCAAAACTAATACTGTTCCACCTCATAGATTTTGTCATAGAAGAAGGTATTGCCACTTCTATTTTGATATAGATAACAATAATCAACCTAAAAACTCACAAGAGAAAGGAGGTAATGAGTTATGAACGGGAGAAATAGATGGAACAACATGATGGGTCCCAAATGGATGGGTAGCGGTATGGGTAGAGGTTTTTGTGGTGGTCGTTGGTGGTTTGAAACACCACCCTCTGGACTCCAACCTCAGACTACACAACAAGAACCAACTGGTTCTCTAACATACATTGGCCCGTGCAGATGTGGTTGGGGTCCTCACGCTTACTATCGAGACCAAGAAGGTAGAATCATTCATGCCTCGAGGTTAGGTTGGAGAATTCCTCCACAGACTTCACAAGAGAAGCCCTCATCTGAAACCAACAAATAGCAAAAACCTAAACAAAACTCACGAAGGGGAATTGTATGAATTCGATAAGAGTTGCCATTCCTACTAATGATAAGAAAGAAATTTTTAGCCATCTTGGTAGAGCAAAAGGTTTTCTCATTGTAGAAATAGCGGATGGTAAGATAGTAGGAGAAGAGTACATAGAGAACAATATTACAGGTCACGGTAGAAGTTGCGATACTGAATCGCACCATTCACATTCACACTCAGGCGAATGCTCCCCATTCTCTGAACGACATAATGAGGTAGCAAAAAATCTGGCTAATGTGTCCGTGGTCATATCCAGAGGAATGGGACCGGGAATTCAAGCGAGGCTTGAGTGTGCAGGCATTAAGATTATATTTACCAGTGAAACTGACATAGCGTCAGCAATTAATAAGTTCATTGAAGGCAAACTGGTAAGTGAAGAGAATGTTCATTGTGCCCACCATCACAAACATTCTCATTAAAAAAGATACAGAGATAACTTTCAGTTCTTAGAACTTCCTTTATTGAAGAGGACTAAGTTTGATTTTAGCATTAAGTTTGCACATATCGTGTTGAAATGAGGCCGTTGCGGTAATTGCTTCTATCAGTTTCAACTTGTTCATAAAATTATTAAATTTATGCTCATCTTTAATTTGAATTACTTTAGATACTAAAAGTGGTTCAATCCCTTTTAGTATATTCTCTGCAAATTTACTTGGTTTAACTTTTAACAGAACATTCCCCTGTATAGTAGACGTATTGTCTTCCAATTGCTGAAAAGCCCATTTTTTAAACTCAGGCGCATTTGTAATCACAAAGTCCTCCTTATTTACAGAGAAAATAAAGTCGGTTTGGCCACTACCTAACAACGATAGGACATATTCGCCAGATTCTTTTCCTGGCCTGAATTTTTGAGGCTCACCTAAAAACATCACAGGTGTATTTAAGATACGCTCTAAATACTTATTCCATTCATTTGGGGAGATTTTCCCCCCTATTGCTACTCTCGGAATAAATGGAATAATTTCGTCGAAATAGAATGTATCTACCTTAATAAAAAAACTATTTTGGAACAAGCGAAAAGTACTCTTAAGTAGGTTTGGCAGGTCAGTATTTATCTGTTGAGAAGGTGATTGAATCTCTAAAGTTGCCACTGGTGCTTCCATTGCATTAAGCCACGTACTAATAGGTATGTTAGTATAAGTGGTCAGGAAGAGCATTGCGTCAGAGGAATCATCTTTCAGCGGACCCGAAGTAAGTTCACTTAAAAGTGCTATCCATGGCTCATCTGCATCATAATTTAATTTCAACTCTGCATTAAGCGTTATCTCGGATGAAGACAAACTTAACGAGAAAGAAGAATCAGGAATCTCTATCCCTTTTATAGAAAATGAGGGCTTCCACTTCCCATGAGCAATTAAACCTTCATAACTTCTGCTATCTCCTACCTGTTTGGGGAGAGGGGATTTTTCATTCGGAGTCTTTGTTACAGCCTTTATTACTTGGTCCCTCGATGGTGACAAAATAACAATTCTACCTTTTCTCGTATGGCATATACCTAATGGTTTTGAATGGTATAAACCAATCCCTCCTGCCCAATCATACTCTACATCTCCAAAAACAGAATATAAGTTTTCCAGGACACAGCCCAATCTTGAGAGTTTGATAATCACCAGATACGAATTGGCATTACTAAAATCTTCTGCTGAGAAAAATAAAAAATCACAAATTAAATGTTTGATAACCCAGACGGGAATTCCTCTTTCACCTGCAAGAATTTTTCTTACTTCATTAATCTCAGGATTCTCATCAAGAAAATTCCATATAGGTGAGTTAACTAACATTTCGTAATTCTGCATTATATTTGGGGAGAAAATCTGAAAATTGGCAGTTGCAGGCAAAAATTCTTGTACCTGGTGAGAATCTTCAGAAATCCAAAAGACCCAACCCAGAAAAACCAAAAACAGAACTACAATAAACCCCAAAAGTCTTTTCCAAAAACTGTTTACTCTTCTTGTGGTTCTGAATAAATCTCTACTATATACTCTCGGAGTCTCGCTCATCTCAACATTGTCTCATTCAATAGTTAAACTTTCGAAATTCGTAGGTTTTCCATCCTTTCCTGCAACTGCTATCCACAATCTCTTTGCGGTCGGCTCAAAAACTACGCTAAATCTACTATACTGATTCCAGACACCATCTTGTGAGTCTTTCTCCGCCCCTGCGGTTATAAATTGCTTTAGTTCATCAACACTAACTATTCTTTCCTCGCTTATCTTCTGGAGTAATAAGTTATACCTCTGCAAAGTTATCTCTCCTACAGTTGTAAAATCACCACAGCCTAAAACTATACCTTTCTCTTGGTAGGTAGCCTGTAAGTTTCCAAGTGGTATAACTGTGGCTTCCCATTTACTATCTCCTTTCATACCTCCCAATAAAATGTGGTATCCATCAGGAATCTTAACCTTCATCAATTCATTATATGCATCATCAAACTTTGAGTATGTAGACAATATGTCTTTAATGGCTATTTCTAATGGAGGATTTTCTTCCATTAAAGAATAATTGTCCTTTACCTCTTTTGTGATTGAAATTACAAGTCCCGCTTCATTCATTCCACACAAGATACCTGCAAACCACGGAAAGGCAATTTCAACAAATTTAATACCACTTGTAGGCGAATGCAAAATCACCGTAGGTAATTCATCTATATCCCAATCAGCGGTGTGTGCTATCAATAAGTCATTGGCACCTGCTCTTTCACCTAAAATCGCCACTGAGGTGCACAAAGGGGTATTGAATAAAGGAGCATAATCGTTTGCCATCTTAATATTCATTGCATTCTGAAGTAACCAAACTTTATCAAAAGGTAATTCTGCGCCATCTGAAATGCCTATTAACTCGCTTTTTGCGTTCTCACTCAGTTTACCCGCCCAGGGTCTTATAGAGATTGCTATAAAAGGTAGAAGTATATTAGAAGCGTCAATCACGGAATAAGGTAATAAAGAGAAAAAGCCACTATGAGGTATATATTTCCCATCTTTTACTGGTTGTAAAATTAGTTCCTCATATCTCTTTTCTAAGATATTCTTAGCATAAACACCTCGCAGATAGCCTCTTTCATAAGCAGAGCCAGCAACCTTAAGTATTTCTACCTTGTTTGGCAATGAGTCAACTTCTGAGGAAATACTTGGCTTATTATTTTCTTGCAACTCAATCCCAATAGTGCTCAGACACTCTTTAATAACCCAATTCTCAGCCTGAGAACCATAGAAATTCATTCCCGCTTCATAAGTTCTATCAAATAGCAAGTTGACGGGCACAAAATATAGCAGATAATCATTAGCCAAACCTACAGTGAAATGGTAATTGTATCCGCCACCTATGGCATGCTCGCGTAATTTTAATGCAAACTCTACACAAAGTTCACCTGGGAAAAAAGAAATAGCAAGGTCATTTATAATCAATGCCTGCAAAATAGTTTCTTTCGGCATAAATTCAGCAATAGATGGCGGAGTCTTCACTTTTCTTGTAACTAACTTAAGTCTGGCATCCTTAAATACAATGTTTTTCTTAGCCTCCCATACCCTCTGAGCCAAAAGTCTACCCACTTTTTCCGTTCGAGCCCAGCCTGAGGTACCTTCGGGTGCTTGAATTGTTTGGTTCCCCTCAGCACCATTTAGGAAGAAAGGCATACATTGCCCCGCAGATAAATTTTCTATTTCAGAGTAATAAAATCCCGGGTAATCAGCGGAGAACAAATAAAAATCCTCTTCTCCGATTGATGTAGGATGCCCTGCCATATTGGCTATTATTGCGATATCGGCACCATTTGAATCTTGCAACGCAACTATACCAATTTGCGGGTCATAAGGTCCGTTTGAATATCTCCTGTTGCATGTAAGGTCATTCTGATAAATAACCCCATACCCAATAACCGCCGGCTTCTTATTATCTATTGCTTTTCTTATTGCTTCTGAAATTTTCCTCGCTGTGCTCTCCACCAACTCCGGGATGTATCTCCCCGAGACAAAGCGAATTGGAAAATTTGGTTCCATCCCTCCGAAACCATTATGAGTATGCGTGGCAGTAAGAATAATATTGTCCCGCGGTAGGCTTTCAGGAAGAAGCGAAACTACCTTTTCCCGCAATACTCTATCTACTACACACAAATCTAATGATACCAATATTAATTCTGTCTCCCCATCGGAAAGGTACAAAACATGAGCCCATAGCGGGTCGTGCTTACCTATAGCACCCCTACCAAACCTTGCACCATAACCATTCAATGGCACTCCAGGCTCAGGTGTTATCTCTACCTTTGCCACCCCTGCAAGTAATGCATACACTTCCCCACAGAATAATAGGAAGCATAGTAAAAAAAACTTGAATATACTCCTATAGATTCTTTGTTCCATAATTGATAATTAAATTCCAAAGAGACTTATAAACTACTATTTTATTTTACAAAAAATCACAAAAAACACATAGAGAAATTTTCATTCAAATAACTAGTGCTCTCCAACTCAAACTCAAGTGATGAAATATTATACACCTCTGAATTGAGGTTGTCTCTTCTCCAGGAATGCGGAGACACCTTCGTGTGCGTCCTCAGTTTTGGCACATCTTTCAAAGGCTAATTTTTCATTTTGAGGACTGTTATGAGGCTCAGTAGCACGCAATAAGTAGAGATTCAGGAGTTCTTTCAATGCAACAGGAGGCTTTTGCGAAAGCAAATTTGCAAGTTCCTGAGCAGAGGCCTTTAATTCTTCAGGCGCTACTAATTTGCTTATCAAACCAAATTGCAAAGCCTCCTCCGCACTGACATTTCTACCTGTGAGCAGGATTTCCATCGCTCTACCCTCGCCTATTACACGAGGAAGTCTATAAGTACCTCCCCAACCAGGGATGATACCGAGATTTATTTCAGGCTGACCAAAGACCGCATTGGTCGATGCAATCCTGATATGACAAGCAAGAGCCAACTCACACCCACCACCAAGTGCATAACCATTAACCACGGCGATTACAGGCTTGGAACATCTCTCTATCCTATTCATAGTTCGGATACCTTGAGCCAGCATCTTATCTTCACCCATTGGGTCTTGAAGGTCCTGGGCAATAGTAGGAATGTCCGCACCTGCAGCGAAAAAGCGGCCTTCACCCCCTGTGATTAACAAAACTTTCACTTCCGGGTCTCTCTCTGCTTCTTCAACCGCATTGTAAATTTCAATAAGAATTTCCTTTGAAAGTGCATTTGCTTTAGGTCTGTTTAATGTAATCCAAAAACTTGAATCTACCTTTTCTGTGATAAGGAATTGATAATTCATAGTTCACCCTCCTTCATTGAAGTGCTTATTGGAGTTTACCAGAAACCAAAGTAAAAATAAAACTCCATTGAATTCATCAAAACAATTAATTTCCCTCCTCTTCGATTGGTTAACTAAGAAAATAAAAATACAAAAATTGTTAATATATATTACTCAAACTTGCTTTTGAAATTAGTGTCTCCGAGACATAATGCATCTTTCAACTTCTGGAATAGTCCTTTTGCACTTTGATGGCCAAGCATATAAGCGATGCCCATATAAATGAAACTCTCAAGGTACTTTTGTTCCTTGTAATAGCAATAGCCGAGACAGTAAAAAGCCTCTTTAATAGGAATAAGGTCCTTCATTATCGAAAGCAAAATGGGCTTCGCTAACCCTGACTTACCCGCCTGGATTAACCTAATACTTTCTGCTATCCTATCTGAATGGGGGAGGTTCTTAACCCTTTTATAGAGGGCGGTATCTGTCTCGTCAGCAGGAATGGTATTTTCAGGAGTAATCTTTATTTGTCTTCCGCACACACCACAATCCATATATGGATGCATCTCAGGATTTACTACCGGATAGTGTTGTCCACAAGCACAATATACTAAATACTTTTTTTCACTTCCTGTTACTTTTTCGAGGTCCATACTTCACATCCTTATCATTTATTAATTACTATTCAAATATGCATTTCTTATAATTATTATACAGCAAAAATA
>CAZZMK010000007.1:0-10016 GCA_964655185.1 uncultured Nitrospirales bacterium
ACTAATAATTCCTATGTAAGCCTTCGCAATTATTATATTATAATATAAGCAGTCTTTCATCTCTATAACTCTCAAAAACGAGATGTTGCGTTGCTCCAATGGATGATTTATCACAATATAAGAGACCACCAATCCCATATACTCCACAAGAACCATACTATTTAGGACTTGATGTATCTTCTTTGCCTCCAATAAAGAGAAATCCTATCCACGTAGTCCTTGATAATTTAAGAAGCGCTTACAATGTGGGCTCTATATTTAGGACAGGCGATGCTGGTGCTGTTGAGCATATATATTTGTGTGGTATGTCCGCTCATCCTCCACATCGAAAAATAGAAAAAACCGCACTCGGTGCACATGAATACGTACCTTGGAGTTATTTTGAAAGGACAAAAGATTGTGTACTTACCCTAAAAGAAAAAGGTATTCCCGTAGTTGCAATAGAAATTGTAGAAAATTCCAAATCAATGTTTAACTATATTTGGCAAAAGCCTGTAGCAATTGTTTTAGGTAATGAAGTTATGGGGGTTCAAGAAAAAGTACTTAAGATTGTCGACGATATAGTACATATTCCTATGTTTGGGTACAAGAACACTATCAATGTAGCGACTACCTTCGGTATAGTTTTATATGATATTCTCAAGAAATGGGGAGTAGGTACTACTGAGCAAAGGTGAAGTTATATAAGCTGATTACCTATGGGACATAGGTAACAAGTATATATAATCATCGGACAAGTTTTTCATTAATCACCTCTTTTCCATGCCTCTGTTGGATATATTCTATAGTAGGGGCGATTGGCAATCGCCCTCTGACGCGATTGGTAATCGCCCTCTTAGGCTCTTTTGGGTTTGGCAGGTATAGGTTTTCCCGTTATCTGTGATAACCCATAATCATATTCAGTTTTAGTTGAATTATCTGTTGCTCTATGTATCGGTTCATAGGAGCACTTCCGTAGGATGTTATAAATTTCGCATATGATATGCAAGATAAGTGTTACCTATGTCCTATAGTTCTTCATATAAGCCTTCTATATTTTAGTTCGCTTTATCTTAACACGTTTTTGGGTTTTAGCAGATTCATAAGCATAAACAGTAACTTCTACTGAACGAACGCCATCTACACCTGTAGATAGTGGGTCTCGTTTCTCTTTTATGGAACTCACAAAATCTTCTATCAAGGCAAGGTCAGGATTATCACCCCAGAATGCCCATTCAGCCTTCATTACAGCGTCAGAGTAAACATTAAGTTTTTGATTAAAAGCATCAACATACAAAACACCTTTTGTACCCACAATCTCCATTGTGACATCACCCCAGGTAGGAAAACTCTTAGGTCTGCTCCAACTTGCTATATGAGAAACTTGGATATTGTCTTCTAATTCTAATTGCAAAACTCCTATATCATCGGTATCAAACACCCCTTTATGAACTTGATTTCCCAAATCGCAGTAAACCCACTCAAACTCCTTGCCAAACATCCATCTTAGTAAATCTACCACATGCACAGTATGGTCCATAGTAGCACCACCACCAGACAAGTTAACTTCCGAAAACCACCCCCCTGGGTATGTACCATTATTTGTACACGATATAGCCAATACCTGCCCTAATTTTCCAGAACAGACATAATCCTTTGCTCGTTCAATTGCCGGAATAAACCTACACGGGAAGGCTATACCCAAACCAACCCCTGCTTTTTTACAGGTTCTAACCATCGAAACCGCATCTTCGATAGTAGTTGCCAAAGGCTTCTCACATAAAATCCACTTACCTGCTTCAGCACACTTTTCGACCATCCATTTGTGGTTACCATTTTCTGAAGTAATGATTACCCCATCTAACGGTAAACTGAGGAAGTCATCCAAACTTTCTACAAATTTTGTGTTGTATTTTTCACTTGCATCTTTTCCTCTTTCTTTATTGTCATCCCAAATGGCAGTTAGTTCTACCTCAGGGATAGAATTACAGCAATGCGCATAACTATATGCATGTAGATGAGCAAAACTCATTATCCCAATCTTAATCATTGTATCGCCTCCTCTTATTTAGTCTTATAATTTAACTCTTTGTTTTAATTCAGCAGATTTAAGGCAAGCAGTGGCTATTTCTACCGCTTTTAAGCCATCATAAACGTTCACTCTCGGTATTTTATCCTTCTCTATCCAATCAATGAACTCTTTCCATTCTTTCTCATAGGGTGTATATCTAACCGGACTTTCAGGAACAATAGTTCCCTGAGCAGATTCTGCCTTCCTTAGTTGAACATCGATAGGTCCTTCCATATTATCGTAATATATCAGTCCTCCACTACCACATACTTCCACCTTTACCCTAAAACCTACTGCATGTGCCCATGTCCCTATAACAAGTCCAAGCACACCATTTTTCATTCTTATTGTAACCTGTGAATAATCTAAGGGTGGTCTATTTGCACCTATTAGATTCTGACAAAACACATAATCTACCTCGCCAAATACATATCTTAACCAGTCAAAATCATGAATCATGCAATCAAATGTTACTCCTCCGCTCTTTTCAAAGTCTTGGAACCAATTTTTAGTGCCTTTAGGAGAAGCCCCACCTCTATACATCTTGACAAAGCCAACTTCCCCAATCTTGCCTTGTAAAATCTGGTCTTTGATAGCCTCAAACTCATGAAAATACCTGACTACGTGCCCTACAAATACTTTTCCTGTGCTATTTTCTGCCTTCTGAACAATCTTTCTAGATTCCTCGAGAGTTCTGCATAATGGCTTTTCGCAAAACACATGTTTCTCTTTCTTTATCGCCCTTTCCAAAGCAGGATAGTGATAGGGTGTAGGTGTGGCAATTACCACTATATCAACATCCTTATCATCGATTAACTCTTCCCAACTATCGGAAACTTTTGCTCTAAACTCTTTCGAGAATGACTTTCCAACTTTTGCTATTTCGTCATAGCACCTGACTATTTTTAGTCCATACTTCTCAGCGCATTTGGCATGAATTCTGCCCATTGTACCGCAACCAAGAATGCCTACATTCATAAACAGTCTCCTTTAAAAATAAATTTGGCGGAGGGTGAGGGACTCGAACCCTCAAGCCCGAAGGCGCCGGTTTTCAAGACCGGTGGATTACCAATTATCCTAACCCTCCGCTTCTTTTTTTATAATTTATACCAAAAATAAATTATATTTTCAAATAACTAACGCTCCTCAAACCCTAATGTGATGTCACCGATGATGTCTTTTATGTCTTCCAATCTAACTTCACTATACCAAATACCATCAGGATAGACTATTATATTGGGACCATTCACACATTTCCCCAAACAACCAGTTTTAGACACTCGAACCACATCACTTAAATTCTTAGACCTGATTTCTTCCCTTATATTTGTAAAAATCGCTTCTCCGTCTTTCCTACCACAACAAGGTTTTGTCTCATCATTTTTTACATTTGTGCATACTAAGACCAGCCTTTTATACGGTGCAAATTCTTTCAGCATCCTAATTTATCTCCATAATACTGTTTTAGGTAAAATTATCTAACAAAATTATTTAACATTGAAGTATTATAAGGTATTTCCTTATGAAAGTTATGGCTTTGTATAAACAATCTCCTATAGAATCTAAACCATTAAGATTAGAAGATTGGGAAATTCCTATACCTGCTCCTGATGAAATACTCGTAAGAGTAAAAGCATGTGGAATATGTAGAACTGACCTACACATAATAGAAGGGGACTTACCTCCTGCAAAGTTGCCCGTAATACCCGGGCATCAAATAATTGGTACCGTAGAGAGGGTAGGGGAGAAGTGTGAAAAAATAAAACCCGGTGATAAAGTAGGTATTGCCTGGCTACGGGAGACTTGCGGGGAATGTGAATTTTGTAAGTCAGGATTAGAAAACTTATGCGAACAGAGTAAATTTACCGGTTATCATGAGAATGGAGGATATGCTGAATATACAACAGTAAAAGAAGATTTTGCATACTTGCTCCCTAACTCGATAAATGAAGTTACAACTGCACCGTTATTGTGTGCAGGCATCATAGGTTATAGAGCATGGAAAAAGACTAAACTTACCTCAGGTAAATTACTTGCGATTTACGGTTTCGGTGCTTCTGCTCACATAATTATTCAAATAGCCAAAGCAAAAGGCGTAGAAGTCTTTGTAGTAAGCAGAAGACCAAATCACCGACAGTTAGCAAGGGACCTCGGAGCAGACTGGGTAGGCGACGACCCCGCAAATTTCCCTGCTCTACCGCATGCTTCAATCATCTTCGCTCCCGAAGGTAAAATAGTTCCTTCAGCCCTCCAATACCTTCAGAAGGGAGGTATATTGGTTATGGCAGGGATATATATGTCAGATATTCCTACATTAAACTATGAAAAACATCTATTTTATGAGAAGGAAATAGTCTCAGTTACCTCTAACACTCGTGAGGATGGTATCGAATTACTCAAAAATGCCTTTGAAATTTCCATCAAAACTCATATCCATACTGCTCCTTTAGCAGAAGCAAATGAATTGCTCCAAAAACTCAAAGAAGGTAAAATCAATGGTAGTGGCGTGCTTGTAATAAGTTAAGATAATTAATAAAATACTATTTTGAATTTCAAAATTAAAAAGTAAAGGATTAATGCCATGAGTAAAAGAGAATATAAATTTTTAGCCTTTGATTTAGGAGCCGAAAGTGGTCGTGCTATTCTCGGCATCCTAAAAAATCATAGGATTGAATTAAATGTAATTCATCGGTTCAGGACTGAAGGTCTAATTATGCTCGGAACCCGTCAATGGGACTTAGCCCGTATATATGAAGAAATGTGCAATGCCTTGAGAAAATGCGCTCGTGAGTACACTGCAGAACTCGATGGCATAGGTGTAGATACTTGGGGAGTAGATTTTGGACTTATAGCAGAAGATGGTTCTGTAATAGCAAATCCTGTTCATTATCGAGATAAACGTACACAAGGAATTATGGAATATGCCTTCTCTATCTTCCCAAAAGAAGAAATATATAAAATTACAGGCATTCAATTTCTCCCCTTCAATACCTTGTTCCAACTTATAAGTATGATTAAACATAATTCCCCGCTTTTGAGAATAGCCGATTCTATTCTATTAATGGGAGACCTTTTTGGCTATCTATTGAGTGGAGTTCGTTCATGTGAGTATACAAATGCTTCGACTACACAAATGCTTGATGCTCGCACTCGAACATGGAGCAAAACCCTTATTGAAAAATTTAACATCCCTTCTCACATACTCAGAAACATCTCACCCCCTGGTACAATATTAGGCGGTATTTTGCCCGAGATTGCTCATCACACGGGCATATCCCCTGAAACACCTATTATCTCACCCGCTACTCACGATACCGCTTGCGCTGTATGTGCCGTCCCAGTAAAAGATGTTTCAGAACCATGGGCATACCTATCAAGTGGGACCTGGTCTTTATTAGGCACTGAATTAAATGAGCCTAAAATCACAAACGAATCTATGGAACACGGGTTCACAAATGAGGGTGGTGTCAACAATAAAATCAGGTTCCTCAAAAATATTTTCGGCTTGTGGTTAGTCCAAGAATGCAGAAGAGTGTGGGAGAGAGAAGGAGAATCTTTAACCTATGAACAACTTACAAAAGAAGCCGAATCTGCTGAACCATTCAAAGCGTTAATCCCAGTAAATGACCCCCGCCTATTAGCCCCCGAAAATATGCCCCACACAATACAAAAGATATGCGAGGAATTAGGTTATTCCGTGCCCCAGACCAGAGGTGAAATTATACGGTGTGCATTGGAAAGTCTCGCTTTGAATTATCGCCAAACATTACGCTCTTTAAATAAAATCCTCGGGGTAGAAATAAAGAAACTACATATTGTAGGTGGAGGTACTCAAAACAAATTGCTTTGCCAAATGACTGCAGATGCATGCAATATCCCAGTTTACGCTGGACCTGTCGAAGCAACAGTTATGGGTAACATCGCAGTACAAGCAATGGCAGTAGGTGCTATCAAGTCGCAAGAGGAAATAAGGGAAGTAGTAGCTAACTCTACTGAACTTGTTACCTATCTACCTCAAAATCCCGCTCCTTGGGAAAAGTGGGACAAATAACAAAAAAGAAAAAATATGCCATCTAAACTACAAAATAATATCATCATCGATATTTTTTTACTCCCTGCACTTTTACTTTTTCTTTATTCATGTCAAGAAAATTCTTTCTCACCAAATGATAATTTGAGAGTGGGAAATGGAGCAGAGGTACAAGATTTAGACCCATCAGTAGTTTCGGGTGTCACAGAACACAGAGTACTCTCAGCACTATTTGAAGGTCTCGCCTCACTCGACCCTGAAAAATTAACCCCTATACCTGGTGTAGCGGAAAAATGGGATATCTCTGAAGACAACCTTACATATACATTCAAAATAAGACAAAATTGCTACTGGTCTAATGGCGAACCACTTACAGCACAGGATTTTGTTAATTCTTGGCAAAGAATATTAACCCCTTCTTTGTCAGCAGAATATGCATACCTCTTATTTTGTATCAAGAATGCAAAAAAATACTACGAAGGAGAAATCAAAAATTTTGAACAAGTCGGTGTGAAATGTCTGGATGACTACACATTGCAAGTAGAATTAGAATATCCAACCCCGTATTTTTTAACTATGCAAGCACATAATATATGGTTTCCTGTTCATTTGCCTACACTAATGAAATACGGCGACCCATATACCAGAGACAACAAATGGACCCATACAGGTTATCACGTCAGTAACGGTGCATACAGACTCGTAAAATGGATTCCTAATAAAATCGTTCTCGTTGAAAAAAATCCATATTACTGGAATAGAGATTCGGTAAAGATAAATAGAATCTCTTTTTTCCCTATTGATAATCAACTTACAGAAGAAAGATTGTTCCGCACATCATATCTTGACCTTACAAGCACCGTTCCCTTAAAAAAGATTGATTACTACAAAACGCAAAAACCTGCCAACTTACTCTTATACCCTTATGTAGGAGTTTATTATTACAGAGTTAATGTCAAGAAGTTCCCTCTCGACAATCCTCTTATTAGAAAAGCCTTATCCTTATCTATCGATAGAGAAAAAATTACTAAATTTATATTGAGAGGCGGGGAAGAACCTGCTTTTCATTACGTACCCCCGGGAATTGGAAATTATCAACCACCTAAAATTCTTCAATATAATCCCACACTTGCAAAGCAATTGCTCCGAGAAGCAGGATTTGATAATGAAAATGAATTACCGCCTATAGAAATACTTTTCAACACTTCAGAGGCACATAAAACAATAGCAGAAGCAATTCAACAAATGTGGAAAGATAACCTGGGAATAAATGTGAGACTTGTAAACCAAGAATGGAAAGTATATCTTACCTCTATGAATCAATTGGATTATCAAATTGCCCGCTCCGCTTGGATTGCGGATTTCCTTGACTCCGTCAATTTCTTAGAATGTTTTCTCAGTTATAGTGGAAACAATCGGACAGGTTGGGCAAACCCAGAATTTGATAGCAGAGTTGAATCTGCTTATCGTGAAGCAAATCCTCAGAAGAGGCTTAAACTACTTGAAGAAGCAGAGAAAATATTGCTCGATGAATTACCCATAATTCCCATATACTTTTATACCCAAAAAATGCTAATTTCCGAGAGGGTCGTTAATTTTCAACCTAATGTGCTGGGCTATATTAGGTGGCAAGAACTTAACTTGGCAAATTAAATGAGAAAGTATATTATAAAAAAACTACTCATATTTATTCCCGCTTTATTTACAATTATAACTATTACATTTTTTCTTATTCGGCTGGCACCAGGAGGTCCTTTCGATAAAGACAAAAATGTACCACCGGAAGTCCTAAAAAATTTAGAGAAATACTACCATCTCGATGAACCTTTGTATAAGCAATATCTTAGATACATAGTCAATATTGCAAAATTTGATTTGGGCCCCTCCTTCAGAAAACCCTCTTATTCCGTAAAAGAATGGATTATATTGCGACTCCCCATATCAATGGAATTAGGATTCTATGCATTAACATTTGCGCTTCTAATTGGGATGCCCTGCGGACTAATATCTGCCCTAAAAAACAATACAACAATTGACGTAATTATTACTTTCTTGGGGATTATAGGAATATGTATACCCAGTTTTGTGTCTGGACCGGTGCTATCATTAATATTTGGTATAAAGTTAGACCTACTCCCTATTGCCGGTTGGGACTTACCCCAGCAAAAAATCCTTCCCTCAATATCACTCGGATTAATTTACTCTGCTTACATCACAAGGATTTTTCGTTCGAGCCTTATCGAAATACTAAATAAAGAGTACATAAGAACAGCAAAAGCAAAAGGGTTATCCCCTACAAGAATTCTATTAGTCCACGCTTCAAAAGGAGCATTACAACCAGTGGTAGCCTTTCTTGGCCCTGCAATAGCCAACCTATTAACAGGGTCCTTTGTTGTAGAAACTATTTTTGGTATCCCAGGTTTAGGAAGAGAATTTGTAGATGCTACATTCAACAGAGATTATACGATGATAATGGGAATAGTAATTTTTTATGCAGTTTTAATATTAATCTTTAACCTGCTTGTAGATATTATTCAGGGATGGCTCGACCCCAGAATTTCCTACGACCAAAGCCTATGAAAAGTATTATTTTAAATATCAACACAAAAGGGAAAATATCGGCAATCATATTGATTTTAATACTGACCCTTTCATATGTATTGCCGTATGTCATGCAAACATCCATAGAAGAACAGAATATCGAACTCGGTGCGGTAAAGCCATCCTTATCTCATCTTATGGGTACAGATATACTTGGTAGAGATATGTTCGCAAGAATCTTATACGGAATAAAAGTCTCGTTTTGGATAGGAATATCCGCTACTGCAGTGGCATTGATAATAGGCGTTACTTATGGTGCTGTTTCAGGATATTTCGGCGGATGGATAGATATCCTAATGATGTACATTGTTGATACGCTATACACAATTCCATTTTCTATGTTTGTAGTCATACTTATGGCTTTATTCGGAAGAAATTTTTACCTATTGTTTATAGCCATAGGCGCAGTGGAATGGCTCACAATGGCAAGAATCGTAAGGGGAAAGGTGCTCTCATTAAAAGAACAAGATTTCATATCCTCAGGAAAAGTTTTAGGTTTTTCAAACACGAGAATATTGTTCAGACATATAATTCCTAATATCATCGATATAGTTATTGTTTACGGTAGCCTTACTATCCCACAGGTCATCCTGTTAGAAGCGTTTCTGAGTTTCCTTGGCTTAGGGGTCCAACCTCCAATGTGCTCATTAGGCTCTCTTATCCGTGAAGGTGTAGAAGTTATGGAAGAGTATCCATGGCTATTAGTAATTCCTTCAATACTTTTTATCTTAATCTTATTTTTATTAAACTTATTAGGCGATGCTCTAAAAGAGTTACTTCCCGAATCAAAGCAATAATTTATTTGGTATAATTTATAAAACACATTAGGTAAACTTTATCCTGTGTCATATAGAATAGATGAGATTAGACAGTATTCACATAATAAATAACCCTTACACCTATTATAGACTTGACCCGGGCGAGCCGGGTATTGCACCACCAACCCCCGCATCTCAAAGCACTTTCACTGTATTCTCACAAGAATCAAGAAATCGAAATCGACTTCAAGCAGAAGCACTTGCAGAAGGAAAAGAGGTAATTTTCGTTAATACAGAATATAAGGTCAGAAAGAATGGTTCGTTTGTTACCGTAGTGGGAGGAACTACTACAGTAATAACCAGAGAAAATGAAGAAAGCAATTCAAATAAATTACAAGTGCCTGAAGAAATTCCTAATAATTCAGATACTTCTCAAATCCAAAATCCACAAGACATAGAAATATACGGACTCGAAATAGAAGAACAAAGACTTACCTTGGAAAAAGCAGTTCTTAAGAATAAACTATATTCATCAAAACCTGAAGAAAGAAAAAAGATTGAGAGGAAAATTCAGGAA
>CAZZMK010000008.1:0-11151 GCA_964655185.1 uncultured Nitrospirales bacterium
TTTTTTAGTCTAATTCTGATTTGGTGGATTTCGTCGCCATTGAGTTTTTCTTCTTCGGATGTTTTTTTTATTTTTTTCCTAATCTTTATGAGTTTTCCTTGCAATTTTGGAAGCCTCTTCTCCAAAACCTTTACATAACACTCTACTCCAACTTGTGGTAAATCTAAAATAGATTGGTGGTACTCTATAAGTGTTGTTACCAACTCAACAGCCCTCAGACAGTGTATAGACTCTTGTTCTCTCTTAGAGTCAATATAGTTGCCAAAATGTGTTATTAGGGGAGAATTATGCGGTAGTATGTTCGGTAATAACTCTTTGATTACGTCAAGTTCTCTTCTCTTTCCTAATAATTGCGTAATTGTTTTTGAAATATTTACGAGTTCTTCAGAAAATTGATAAAATGGTTTCAGTTCAGTAAACAATGCTCTAATGCGTCTGGATGTTACCCTAACATCGTGGATACTATCGGGATTGAGAGAACGTAACAAGTCGACATTGGACTGCAATGTATGGATGTATTCCTCCCATTTTGTTAACAATACTTTTTTTGCAATATTACAATATTGAATTTCGCTTTTTTCTTTTTTCATTCAAATATGTTTTCATTTATTATTTAACAAGGAACTTATAAGTGCCGGAGCCTACTTCAAATACCTCTTGGTGCTCATCAGATGAGATAGATTGTAATTGTGGTTCTGATGATACGGTCATACCAGCCTTCTTGGGAACTACAATTTTTGCTTTGGCATTAGATGGGACTATGACTACCATAGATAGTGACCCATCTGGATTTTTATCCCATCTTGAGAGGACTCTTCCTCTCACCGTATCTATATATGCTTGAGCATAGTTTAGAGGACCTTCCCATGGTTTAGGGGCAATTGTAATATACCTATAGCCAGGTTCAGGTAGTCTACGAATACCGGCTATTCCACCGAAGAACCAATCGAGTACACTTCCAAACATTTGATGATTATGGGAGTTCATCTCTGGTCCAGTTTTGTATTCCCACAATTCCCACAGTGTTGTTGCACCCATCTCAATCATATAGCCGTAACTTGGGAAATCTTTTTGTAGAACTACTTTGTACAAAATATCAGCCAGATTAGCGTCGGTGAGGACATCATACACATACTTAGCACCGAGAATTCCACAGTATAAGTGGCACTTTCTGTTTTCTTCTATTTCATATCTTAGTTTTTGCAAGGCTTTCTCTCTGTATTCACCTTTTGCGATTCCGAGGAAGAGTGGGAATATTTGAGAGAATTGAGACCCTTCATTATAGTAGCCTTTTTCTTTATTGAAATATTTATTATTGTATGCTTCTGCTATTTTTTCCTTCTTCTGACTGAAATAATTAGAATCGTCTGATTTTCCAAGCACATTGGCAAGTTCTTCTAATACACAGGCTGTCCAATAATAACAACCAGTTCCGATGGGCTCCATTGGCGATTTTTCAAGTGCTACCCAATCGCCATAGTGGCAATACTCCATCAGCCCATCTTTCTCATCTCTCTCCATAGACTTAAACCACTTAACGAGGTTATCATAGTGGAGTTCTACCACTCGTTTATTTTGATAGTACCTCCATGAATACCAAACTATAAGGGGATATGCAATAGCCCATGGAGGAGAGCCTTTTTGTTCACCCCAAACGGCTTTTGGACAGGTATCAGGAACATAGCCTTCAGGACTCTGTGAATCAGCAATGTCCCAAAGCCATTTTTGATAGTATGCAGCAACATCAAAGTTCATTATAGTGGCTTCTTCGGCAAGATGAGCATCGCCCATCCATCCCATTCTTTCATCTCTTTGCGGGCAATCAGTAGGGATACTCATATTATTACCTCTGATACTCCACAGTACTATGTCCCTAATGTTATTAATCAAAGGATTATCACATTCGAAATGCCCAATTTTTTTAAAGGCTGTATGGAAAACTTGTGCTTCCAACTTATCTGGAGTTAATTCTCCGGGATAACCTGTTATCTCTGCATATCTGAAACCATGCTGAGTAAATCTCGGCATATAAACTTCTTCGCCTTCGCCTTTCATTATGTAGACATCTGTTGCCTTAGCCTTTCTAAGATTTTCTGGGTTTAGTTTGCCATCAGGATATAGTAATTCCGCATGCCTAATCTTAATTTCCGTCCCTGCGGGTCCTTGAGCGGAAATCTTTACCACCCCTGTAAGGTTTTGTCCAAAGTCGACTATATAAACATTATCCTCTATTTTATTTATTGATATGGGCTTTTTTGTCTCAACAACTTTTATCGGAGGCATAACTTGAGCTTGCATAATATTAGGTATATGTTCAAATGGAACAACTGAGACCCATCCTGAATCATCATAATCAGGTGTATCCCAGCCTTTCTTTTCTAAGCGAGCATCGTATGTTTCCCCGTGATATAAACTTTCGCTTATGATAGGTCCAGTACTTGCTTTCCAAGTTTCATCGGTGATGATTTTGTCTTTCGAGCCATCCGAATATTTAATGTGGAGTTCCAACCATGCTCCGCATGTTTTATGCCACCACCCGTGCCCAAGCATAAAACCTACCGCATTTTTACCTTGCTTAAGATATGAGGTTACATCATAGGTAAGGTAAAGAGTTCTTTTTTCAAATACAGTGTATGCAGGCTCTAATAAGTTATTCTCTACTTTCTTGCCATTTATTCTCAGTTCAAAGTAACCAAGTCCTGTTACATAAGCACGGGCTTCTTTTACCTCCTTAGAAATTTCAAATGTTTTCCTTAATAAAGGAGATATTCTTTTATATTTCCATTCCTCTTGCATATTGTACTTCTCTGGCTCTTCATCTTTTTCTGGGTGACGTATCCATTTTGCGGTCATTTCTTCTTGCGGATTTAAGAAGGCTGTTTCGAAATAAGCCGGTTCACTGAATCGAGTCTTTTCGCCATTGTTATATTGAATTCTTACTCGCCAATAGTATCTTGTGAAACTTTCTAGTGCGGGACCTGCATACTCAATATGGACGTTTTCACCACTTTCTATCCAACCACTATCCCAAATATCAGGTTTCCCTTCTTTAAGGGCTTCTAAAGATTTTGAGACTTGAATTTGATATGCTTTTTGGAATACATCATAACCTTTTTGAGGCACTACCCAACTAAATCTGGGTATTTTGGTATCGATTCCGATAGGGTTTTGCATATACTCGAGTCTTAAATTCTCGGGAATTAAAGGACTTTGGGCTTGAATTTGAGTTGTACAAAGCAAAACACAAACACACATTCCGATGGTCATACTTTTGTTAAACATAGGCCTCTCCTCAATTAATGTTTGTTTTTGGTAATTACCTTTTTATTTTGCAAAACTACACCAATGGATAGTTTAACGATTGAACCATATTTTTTTCAATATCGAGGATAGTAAATTCTATACTACCCTCTTTAATATTGACTATTCCAAAAGTCGCCGGGTGTCCACGGTCAAAGTTTTTCTTCAGATGCCCAGGATTAAAATATATTCTACTATTTTCCTTTCTTATTTCAGGTTGGTGAGTATGTCCATAGCACCAAACATCTAAATCTTTTCTATTTAGTCTTTTTATGATGAATTCCGCATGAGCAAAGATGAAGTTCTTGTTTGCAATCTTTCTAATAATTATTTTAGGAGTCACGTTATCGTGGTACTCACTGTCCCACAATCCTGGTACCCCATAGATGTTGTATCCCATATCTTTAATGGTTTTGTAGTCTTCATAATTATCACCAAGATGAAATATTTCATTAACCTTCATTATCTCCGAAAGAAAATCACATACCTTTGTCATTAATTTTAGATTACCGTGAGTATCACTAATGACACCTATAGAATAGCCCATTTGAGTTTTCTCCTTTGGTATATATAGGATATTATCTAAATAATATTTTACAAAAGGAGATAAAGTTAACATTAATAGAAGGAGAAGATTATGGGTAGCAAGGGAAGAGAAATTGTTAATATGAACTTGGACCATTTGTTGGAATTGCTAAACAAGGCTTTTGCAGATGAGTGGTTTGCTTATTATCAATACTGGTTAGGGGCAAAGATAGCAAAGGGTCCGATGAAAGAAGCAGTTATGGCAGAACTATTACAACATGCGGGAGACGAATTGAGGCATGCAGATATGCTCGCACAGCGGATAATTCAATTAGGCGGGACACCAGTTTTAAGCCCTAAGGAGTGGTACGAAAAGACTAATTGCGGATACGACCCCCCAGAGGACCCCTATGTAAGAAATTTACTTGAGCAAAATATCAAGGGCGAGCAGTGTGCAATACAGGTATACAATGCACTATTAAAAGAGACCAAAGATGGTGACCCGGTAACTTACAATATGGTTTTACAAATTCTCCAAGATGAGGTTATGCACGAGGAAGATTTACAAGCACTTTTGGAAGACCTGGACTTGATGATGAAACGGGGTTGAACTTAAAACCATTCCCGGGATTCATCATCAGTAAGAGAGAAAGAGATACCTTTCGATTTAAGGTGAATGAGATGTGCCTTAAGTTGTTGTTTTGCAAGTTCTATTCTAGTCTGAGGGATATCATCATATACAATAGAGAGAAGTTCTTGTATTGAGGATGCACCTTTATTTAATGCGTTAAGTATTTTTTCTTCTCGCCTTTTTCGATGTTCAATTAGATTATAGATTACTTGATTACCTTTTATGAAGAAAAAAGGTATTCCGTGTCCGGGGATTAATAAGTCTATGTCGATTTCAGAGAGAAGTGCCAGAGAATCCATATATTTACCCATATCCCCTCCTTCATCAGGGTTTACAACTACAGGTCCTTCAGCACTAACCATATCACCAGCGACTAAGGTTTTTGTAGTAGTCTCGTAAAATGAATAATGAGTTGGGGTATGTCCAGGAGTAGGAAGGATTTTAACAATCCAAGGATACTTCTCTTTATCAAGTTCAATGCAAGAAAATTTATTTGATGATGTGGGAAGTACTTTATCGGGCGAAATGATAGGAATATTAAAGTATCTTGAAATCAATCCAATCGAGCCTGCGTGGTCCTTGTGAAGATGAGTATATGTAACACCAATAAATTTCAAACCCAATTTAGTTAAATGTTCAAACCAGTACAATAATTCACGAACACTTTCAGTGTCTTCCATTCCAGGGTCTATGATTAATAGTTCTTTCCCTCCAACTATCACACAATTTATATTATGGAAGAATGTTTCTTCGGGACAAGGTAAAGGAAAAATATGAATTCCTGCTCTTGGATGAAAATACGAATATTTGTTGTCGGTCCAAGGAATTACTTTTAATTCGGAAATGGCTCTTTCAATAGGAAATAATATTAGGTGTTCCAATATATAGGCTACTGGTGTAGATAATGAGACTTCCCTTTTATGCCATCTCTCTAAAATATCTGACGGCTTTACCCATTCTACAAGTTCAACCTCTTTTGGGCTCAATATGTCAACAGAAATATAGTTCTCTTTCCACTCTATAAAAAAGAAATATGTTTCAAACCTTAATGGATAGCCAGGAGGAGTTATCCACGGTCCAGTAAATGGATAATTTCGTATATCCAGTTTAATTGTTTTAGAGTTAACCAAATTGTGAAATATTTCAGTTGGACTTTTTCCTATATGGTCACTCAAATTACACGCAACCACTTCTCGAGGAAAGGGAAGATATCCTACTTCTTCAAAAGTTTCTCTCAAAGCCCCCATCAATGCTTTCTTGATTTTCTGTGGTTGGTCTCCAGCAACTATAGAAGGGTCATCATTATCTTCTATACTGCCTCCCGGAAAGGCGTGATGCCCCGGAAGAAAAACTAAAGTCTGGGTCCTTTTTATCATTAATACTTCTACTTCTTCAGAAGAAGTATTGTCTTTTCTACGCCACAGCACACAGACACCTGCAAGTTTTGGTATCATTTTTAAGTCCTGAACTACTTTATAACTATCTATGGAGATAAAATATGTTTTTGTCTGATAGATTTTCAAATTACGAACTTTCAGGAGAGTTAAACTTACTTGCATCTACTTATGAAAAAATGTTGAAAGAAGGAAAAAAAATCCTTGACTTGACCATTTCAAACCCTACTAAAGTCGGGTTTACATATCCATTTGAAAAAATAAATTCTGCTCTTCAAAATATGCAAATTTTTGAGTACAACCCACATCCTCAAGGCTTATATAAAACAAGGGAAACAATAAGCAATTATTACACTGAAAAAGGTTTTGATGTATTACCTGAAGATGTTTTCCTGGTATCGGGTACATCGGAAGGATATTCGTATTTGTTGAAACTTTTATGTAATCCTGGGGATAGTGTCCTTGTGCCTGCACCGTCTTACCCATTATTAGATTTCATTGCCACATTGGAAAATGTCGAAATAGGCCATTTTTACCTAAAACTAACATCGGAAGGTGAATGGAGATTAGATTTAGAGAATATATACTCAAAGATTAAGCCTAATACTAAAGCGATTCTTTTTGTTCAACCTAATAATCCTACAGGTACTATTCTCAGTAAAATTGAAGCACAAAATTTGATAGAACTTTGTGAAGAAAAAAGGATTTGTTTAATTATAGATGAGGTTTTTAGAGAATTCATATTCAATGAACAAACTGTAGTACCATTGTTATACTCTGAAGAAATTCCTGTTTTTATTCTCAATGGAATTTCAAAAACGCTTGCACTTCCCCAGTTCAAATTAGGGTGGATACTGGCACTTCTTCCGCAGAGGTTTAAGAAGCAGATACACGAAGCCTTGGAAATTATCGCTGATACTTTTCTATCGGTAAACACACCAGTTCAGGTAGCGCTTAAAGAACTGTTTGAAATACGAGTAGAGATAAAATCTATGATTATGCAGAGACTAAAAACTAACCTTGAATATGCTTTAGAAAAATTATCTAATAGTAGTAGATTAACTATATACAAACCTCAGGGGGGATGGTATATCGTAGTTAAGTTTAATAATATGATGAGAAGTGAAGAATTTGCTGTAAATCTATTGAAAAGTAAAAATGTTTACCTCCATCCGGGGGAAATGTTTCGGTTCCCAAAAGACAAATTCTTAGTAATAAGTTTACTAACACCACTCCAGGAATTTACCGAGGGATTGGATAGACTTATAGAATTCAGTGAATTTCTGGGAAATACATAGAAAAGACAAATTCCTGTTCGAAGTCAGGCAATGTAGCAAGTTCAACGTGTTTAATAGACTTTACATACTTTTCAGCTAACTTTCTCTTCTCACAATCTAATAGAGCAATTTTAGCCCCCAATAAACTTGTATTCCCGACTATATCTATTTTGTCTGGCGATATGCTTGCGGGAATTATCCCGACCCTTGCGAGATACTTAGGGTGTATATAACTCCCAAAATTGCCCGCGATGTACACTTTGTCAATTTCTTCAGGAGAAATTTTTGCATATTTTAGTAGAAGATTTACACCGCATTTTATTGCGCCACAGGCAAGTTGAAATTGCCGAATATCTCTTGAAGATAGATATATCTCTCTCCTTGAAGATTTGTCTGAATGAATAATTATTCGTGGCTCATCATCCTTTATTACAACCCTGTTTGATATTTTGAGAGGGATAAAATTGGGTGTGGAGCCTATTAACAATTTCCCACTGATATCTAAAAGATTAGAATCAAGTAAAATCGAAATAAGTTCGATTATTGCTGTTCCACAAATTCCTTTTGGAGGTAAATCGCCGATGGTAGTAAAAGACATGTCTTCCTCAGTTATAAATATATGGTCAATAGCCCCTTCATCTGCTCGCATACCACAGGCTATTCTTCCACCTTCAAATGCAGGACCTGTTGCGGTAGATGTTGTTAAAATTTCGCCTTTCTTACCTACAGCAATTTCACCGTTCGTGCCCAGGTCTAAAAAAAGAAAATTTTCATTACTATTGAACAAATCTAATGCGAGCAGTCCAGCTGTGATATCCCCTCCTACAAAACTTCCTATTGCTGGAAAAGTATAAATCTGAGCAGAAGGGTTTGCAATTAGATTTAATTCTGAATTCTTAAATACTATTGGCGAGGCAAATATAGGAGAGAAAGGGAGTTCTCCAAGCGACTTTGGAGAAACACCGAGAAAGAGATGAGTCATTGTAGTATTCCCGGCAATTACAACATCGTAGATAAACTCAGATGGTATATCTAAAATTTTCAGTCCTTTATTAATTAAATCGTTTATTGTGGTAAAAACTGATTTCTTAAGTTCCTGAAGATTTTCTTCTGATAGAGATGCGTAAGATATTCTGCTAATTACATCGTCTCCATACTTTATCTGACTATTGATGTCAAAACCTTGGTATAATGTTTCTCCTGATTCTAAATCTACAATTTCTATCGCAATATTTGTGGTTCCTATGTCGATTGCACATCCCACAATTTTGGGTGTTTGGTCGGAAGGATACCAGTCTAACAACTCCGTAGAATTATGGATGACCCAACCAGAAAATTTTTCATTGCTAATAGAATAAGAAAACTTTCTTAAAAAGTTTAATGAAGTTTTTTCTACCTTAATTTGAGCATGAATTTGAGATAGATAATCAGAGTCAGACTTCCTATTTACTTCTAAGAATTTACTTTTGATTTGCGGATTTAGAATATACTTCCCAAGAAAGTCATATACTTTTTTAACTACATTCGATTTAGTAGTAATTTTAGAAATATTTGAATTTGATAAATCAACGATAGTATCTTCGTTCAGAATTACCTGGCACGCGTTCTTAATCTGAAATTCTGATTGTGTAGCCGTTTTGATTTCTACGAGACATTTCCCACATATACCGTGTCCACCACAAGATGAGGATAAATAAAAACCTTTCTTTCTTAATAATTCAAGAAGATTTTCACCCTTATCAGCGGACCACTCTATACCAAAAGGCAAAACCTTAATGATGATATTTTGCAATGATATCCTCCTACCGACAAAGTAAGTTTTTGGTATTATATGTAATCATATTGTTTTAATTATCTCAAAGTGTGATATTGAAATGTGGTATCTTCTTCCTGCAAAAATAAGGTCTATTATCAAAGCGTGGTTTAATCCCACCATATACCCTGGAGTTTTACAAATCGAGCCCACTAATAGATGTAATCTAAGGTGTATCATGTGCCCTCATGGGTGTGACAAGATAAAAGAATACCATGACCTTGATTTCGACACTTTCAAGAAAATTGTAGATGAAGTATTCAGATACGGATACCTAAGAGGAGTCCACATACAAGGTTTGGGTGAACCACTAATCTATAAACAATTAATTGATACAATAAAGTTTTGTAAAGAGAAAAATTTAGAAACATATTTTAATAGTAACTTAACATTGCTATCCGAAGAAATGGCTGAAAAATTAGTAGATATACAACATAACAAGATTGCGGTTTCAATTGATACAGTAGACCCTAACTTATATAAGTGGATACGACCTGGGGGAAAATCAATTACCCTTGAAAAAGTCCTGAATAACATGAAAATGTTAGCAGAAATTAAAAAGAAGAAAAACTCGAAATTTCCCATTATTGCAGTACATGCTATATTGTTCAATAGTACAGTAGAAGAGATTCCACAAATGGTAAAAACCTTAAAAGAAAATGGTGCTGATATGTTATGTTATCAACATTTAATAACTCAGGGTATTCCTGAAGATAAGGTATTACCTAACGGGAAAAGACTCATAGATGAGTGCGTAATGGATATTAAGAGAGAGAAAAAAACAGAAATTCTCAAACTAATGCGTGCTTTATCTACTCCAGAGTTTCAAGTTGTACCTCCTCACGATTTTGAGAATCTTGATGAAAAATTACCCCCTCTTGAGGGAGTGCTGACTTGCCTCGATTTATGGGAAAAGCCAACAATTTTAGCGAACGGCGATTTTATGCCCTGTTGTTATACGCTTGGATATAAACAATTTTATATGGGAAACATATATAAACAAAGTTTTAAGGAAATATGGTTTAATGAAAAATACAGAAATTTAAGATGGCAACATGTGTCAGGTAGACTCAATGAAGTATGTGCAAGATGTAGTCAATTGTATCAAGTTTTTCAGCCTTCGATAAGATTGTACATCACAGGAAAAGTAAAGCAATACAATTTCTATCCCAACCCATTTTTCGGTGATAGAAAAAATTAAAGTTATTAAAGATATGCACATCTGTCATGTATATAAAGACTATTATCCGCCTGTAGTTGGAGGGATAGAGAAATTTATATCTCTGCTTGCGAAGTATCAAAAAAAAGAGGCAAAAGTCTCAGTATTGGTATGCGGAGGAAAGATAAGGTCCAGAGTAATGGAAATTGATGGAGTCAATGTAATCTACGCAGGAGAAATAATTAGGGTGCTAAGTACTCCATTGTCATTTCAATTTTTCTCTTACGCAAGAAATATTATTAATCCAGATATCTTCGTAGTTCACTCCCCTTATCCTATCGGCGAATTATCAGTATGGTTGAATAGAAAGAGTACTCCCTATGTTCTCAGGTATCACAGTGATGTAGTAAGGCAAAAGACTGCTATGTTTCTTTACTCGGCATTGTTTAATAGGATATTAGCAGATTCACGGTTTATAATACCTACGAGCGAAATTTATCAGAAAAGTTCTCCCTTTCTAAGAAGATACCAAGATAAATGTATTGTTGTACCTTTAGGAATTGAAGTGGATTCATTCTCTTGCGTTAATGAAGAAAAAATTAAGGAAATACATCAACAATATGGGAGTGAGTTTGTATTTTTCTGCGGAGTACATAGGTATTACAAAGGCCTACATATATTATTAGAGAGTGCAAAAAAACTCGAGGTCCCGGTAGTAATTGCGGGTGATGGACCTGAAAAGAAAAAACTAATAGAAATTAAGGAAAGAGAATGTATAAATAATGTTTTTTTAGTAGGTGTTCTTTCAGATGAGGAGTTGAAAGCATACCTTCATGCCTGTGCATTGTTTGTATTTCCATCGATAGCGAGAAGTGAAGCCTTTGGAATTTCTATAATAGAGGCTCATGCATGTGGAAAACCGGTTGTGGCTACAAAATTAGGAACCGGTGTTGAATGGGCAAATCTCGATGGGAAAACAGGAATTAATGTCGCGCCTGGTAATCCAGAAGAGTTAGCCGAAGCAATAAAATTTTTACTCAAAAATCCAAAGG
>CAZZMK010000009.1:0-11606 GCA_964655185.1 uncultured Nitrospirales bacterium
GGTGTGCAACAGCCTTTCATCATATGCATAACTACATAAGCGACGCGTGGGTCCAAAACCCTTTCTCTTTGTAAGTATTTTTTGTAATCGTATATAGGCAAACCATCAGAATTTTTAATTTCTTTTATGAATACTGGGTAGTATTTCATGCCATTGTGGGCAAATACCGAATATGCAACTGTATGGCTTAGTACCGTTACCTCAACCGTACCTAAAGCGAGTGTAAGCCCTACTACATCGCTTACGATAGTATTGAGTTCGCACTTTTCGAAGAAGGGCCTCACATAATTCAGACCTAATTTATCTATAAGTTTTACAGATACGATGTTGACAGACCTTTCGAGTGCCTGGCGAATGGGTATAGGTCCGCTAAACTTGCCATCGAAGTTTTTAGGAGCCCAAACCTTTTTGTTGGGCATGACCCTAACAAATGGGGTGTCATTGATGATTGTGGAGGGAGTCATACCTGCGGATATTGCTGCGCACCATACGAAAGGTTTTACGCTCGAACCGGGTTGACGCTTTGCCTGTGTCGCGGTATTATATTTTTCCTCTTCCCAATTTCTACCACCTACCAAAGCACGAACGAAGCCTTCATAACCTGGTCGGTTATCTAAACATACGATTGCACCTGAAACGGGGATAAAATCTGGGTTTTTCTTTCTTGGCTCATCGAATTTTGATAGATGTGATTCTAACACCTCTTCAGCGGTTTTCTGGAGTTTGTAATCAAGCGTGGTGTATACATTCATCCCACTTTCGAACACTTCTTCTACGGAATATCTGGATAGGAGCATTTTCCTGATTTCTTCCACGAAGTAAGGGGCTTTTATTCTGTATGGTTCGTAAATGTCTATTCCCTGTTCTAACAGTTTTGCTCGTTTCTCAGGGGTAATTACTTGCGAGGCTAAGTCTTCGTTTAAGGCTTGTTTATATTCATCTTCGGTTATGAATCCTTCGTCTAACATTTGTTTAAGCACGATATTGCGTCGTTCGATGGCGTTTTGCAAGTGATGGATTGGCTCGTTAACGTTAGGCGCACGGGTGAGTCCTGCGAGGGTAGCAGATTCGCCGAGGGTTAGGTCTTTTACACTCTTGCCAAAATACTGCCTTGCGGCCGACTCTACTCCGTAAGCGTTTATGCCGAGAAATACTTGATTCAAATATAGTTCTAATATTTCATCTTTGGTAAATTCCCTCTCCACCTGCATTGCCACAATTGCTTCGCGAATCTTTCTTTTTATCGTTCGCTCCTGACCTACTCCTAATGGCTCTACATTTCTCACAACCTGCTGTGTAATGGTGCTTCCGCCTCTAAATCTTCCTGTTTTCAAGCCATAGACAATAGCACTTATTATTGCATCGATTCTAACACCTTTGTGAGAGTAGAATAGTGCATCTTCAGTTGCGATAAATGCCTTTTGAACATGTAAGGGGATTTGACTCAATGGTACTAATTGTCGGTCCTCAATACTGAATGTATATAGCAATTCTCCAGAGTCTGCGTATACTTTAGTGCCAGTTTTCGGTCGGAATGTCTCTAAGGCAGATATAGTATTCCGTGCGTCCTCTAATACCCAAGCAAATAATCCAAGACAAGCCCCCCATAAAGAGCCAACAATCATCATTAGAATGAAAAATATCCAGAAACACCCTCGTTGAGGTATGTTTGAAGTTGTACTTGCCAAATCCAGACTCCTTTAATTGCGAATGTGTAATTATATTATCTTGTCTTAATAAGAATTTGCATCAAACCTGAACCGATTGCTCCACCGAAACAGTTAACTAAAATGTCGTTAGCATCAAATGAGCGGGTAGGCACAAATATCTGGCAAACTTCGATGAATCCGCCGTAAATTGAAGCAACTAAAATAGGAATCGTACATAGCGTTGCCGAGGTGTAGTCTGTTTTGGACCTCTGTAAGGTGAGGTAGGTGATTATCGCAAGCAATGAATACAGGATGAAATGTACCACTTTGTCCTGATACGGAAATAGTTCCTTTGCATTTTCAGGAACGGGTTGTATGGATATCCATAAAATAAACATCATATATAAGATTAAAACTATTGATAATTTTTTATTCATTATTTTATTCTCCAACAGGTATATCTGGAGGGGTCTGAATCTGTGGTGGTAAGCCAGATGAAAATGAGGTGGGGTTTGATGTAATAGGTTTATCTTCCTCCAGACCTTGTTTTGGTAGTGGTATTTCCGATTTGTAGTGTAAGTATGGCTCAGGTATTATCCGCTCAGGCGATATACCTACAACAGCAGGAAAGCCCTCGTCTATGGGCATCCTTATTACTGGCGCTTCTCTAACATTAAGTATGCCTTCCTCATTCATATAAAATGTGAGAGTTACATCTCGCCCCTCTGAGAGCAAGTCCGCAAGTAGCATAAAGACATCTGTTGCAAAGTGTTGGCGAACTCGAAGCAGGTCATTTGCCATTTGCAGGGCTTTGTCGGTGTTTAAGCACCATACATACCCTGCTTGCGGTAGTAGTTCATTTGGGGAGGAAAGAAATATAGAAGGATGAACGGTCTGCCTCACATAGTTGTATGCTCGGGGGTTCATAGAAAGAAGTAATCTCTCTCTGCGAATAACAAGTTCTGGTCTTAATCGGAACTGAACCCATTGAATCGCACGGATTATCTGCACCACCGCCTGTAAAGAGAACTCAGGTGCTATTTGTTTGCCAATTCTGAACGGGAATTCATCTGGATTGCTCATTATATCCATAGGAATGAAGGGGATGTCTATAATTACGCCATAATTGCTCGGAATCCACAATCTGGTTGCGGATATACCTCCCATACTCTCAGGGACAATAATTGCCTGAATCTGATGTAGGGTAGGAGGAAATGAAGATAGAATGCTCACCAGGGACCTATAGTGCATATCAGATAAGAGACCTCCTTCGAATAGCAAAACCCCCGTATCTCTATAGAAACTTAACATTGGTTCTGGTAGGAATATGTATTTTGTAAACTCCTTTGGCGGGAGGTATGCATCGAAGGTAAGGCATAGATAGATTATAGTTTCATACAGTATCTGCGGGATGTGTGGGAATGGTACACCTGTATTTTCTGCCGAAATGGAAATTGTCTGGGTTAACTTTTTCCATAGGTCGTCAATTCTAAGAGAAGATTTTTTGAGATATTCATCTATGATAGATATAATTTGCGTCCTCTGACTCTCTTTTACGAAGTCTATTGATTGGAAGAGCCATTTGCCTGAAAGAAGAATAGCGTCAGGAATTGGGTATGGCTTTTTTACTTCTTCAAGAAGAGCGATGATGTGGAAGGTCGTTGAATATAAAACTATTTCATTTGAGTACTCCTTCTGGTCCTGAAAAATTGCTTCCCACGCTTGAAGGTGTGCGGGGGTGTATGGGTTTTGTGAGAAATATTTGCTGAGGCTATTCTTCCAATTACTAATAGGTATGCTCCCTGTCAGTATAGCGTCTCTCAATCTTCGCCAGTATTCTTCCCATTCAGGACTCCCAACCTCAGGTGGGGTGTAAAGGGCAATGTCTTCGGTAATTCCTTGGAGAGAAATATCTTTTTTTGGCGGTTCTAAAGAATTTTTCTCCTGTGTTAACTGAAAAGAATCCGCATATAAAAGATTACACAGTATTATTAATGCTAATATGGCTTTGTAAAAGATACTTCTATTTACCATAGTTTTCTTTGTGTCATATTAACCTGTTAGTTAAAGAATTCTCCATTTTTTAATTTCTCAATAAACTCTGTCTAATTTAAACGAGTAAATAATACCGTTTGATATAGACTCGGTTTCATATTCAATTTGTTTACCTCTTCACATGATAAATTTCTGTATCCCCTTTCCGAAAAACTAATTCACAATCTCTTAGTGCGGAAGGAATAATATTACCGCTTAATTGTTTTGCGTAAGGTCCAAAAAGCACATAGTCAACATTATATTTATTTAACAAATATCTTTGGAAAATGTCACAATCCACTTCGGCAAAGAATCGTTCTACTTCAGCATTTTTTTGAGAAAAATTTATAGTAAGGGTTTGGTTGCCAGTAACGGTTTTACAATGTGTTTCTGCAAATATAAATTGTGATGTTCTATGAGTTGCTAACACAATGGAGTCTTCAGGAGTATTTTCATTAAGCCAGCGCAAGGCATCGTAAGTATCTTTGCTAATAGTATAGGTCCAAATGGGATGTCCATTTTTAATGGAGGTAAACATATTGATGTATACATATGCGGTGGTAGGTATAGACACAATAAATAACATACAGCATACAGAGATGATAACCCATTTTTTGGTGAAAAATGCGAATTTTTCATTAATATTTACTTTTTCCTGAATCCAATTCCATGTTCCCCCTATTGCTAATGCTGGCGATGCTACGTAGAATACGTGGAATCCCGCTTCTTGTCCTAATTTCCAGAAGGGATATAAATTGCACACAAACCATGTAACAAATATCCAAAATAAAAGCATCAACACTGAAATGCTTGTTTTCGCTTGTTTCAATAGATATGGTAGAAATATTACACAGCATAAGAATGTCCATCCGATGCCTATGATGTATTCTATTAAGAAGCCCGGTTTTGCTAAGAATTCATATTTGATGGTCCACATTTTGATTCCGAGTGGGTCAACCATATCAAGCCAGGCATAATATATAAATGCTGGTATGTGAATAGCAAGAGCAATTACTGAGTATAAATATAACTTTTTATCCAATTTGTGCGTTGTCCAGCAGTAAATAGCGGGCAGAAGTAGATATATGATGAAGGTCTCCGGAGCATAGTGAGGGCGGATAATCAGGTGGATTAATCCGGCTAACCCTGAGAGGATGAAATAGACAAACTTTCCCGTTTGATAGCCTCGAATTAGATAAGCAAACATCAATGTTCCGAAGACGAACCCCCGGATGAAATGAGGCTTGTTAATCATATAGCCGAATACTTGGACCCCTTGAATATCCCATGTATACGGATAGTGCGTATTCAGAAGGAAGTTAACTAACCATATAATCCATCCTAAACCTGAGCCGTAGACTATGAGTAAGAAAGCAAAAATTCTTTGGTAAAGTGACCCTAAAACGACACAAAGAAAATAATAAACTGTGAATGTTAAGAGGAAGACAGAAATTATTCGGTCTATATGGTGTATTTGGATAAGAGTTAACCCTGACCAGCGTGCTAACCTTCCCATAAGCCACCATTCAATATTGAAATATCGATTCGGCAAGTTTTCGGGGGTGCACTGGTTTCTTTGCCATGTTTTCCCTTCCATTGCTTGCCTTTGGAACATAATGTATCCATAGGAAGCGTGCGTTCCCCTCCCAACCATTCCCATGAATACCCTGTCTTCTCCTGCAATGTAATAACCATATAAATATGGGAAAGTACCTATTATGCAGATTACAATGGCATTTATTAGTGGAAGCCAGTATTCCTTATATTTGTAGGTAGGAATAAAATGAAAACTGTCTTTTCGATACGAACTCAACATTTGTGTTATAAGAGCCTATTAGGAAATTAAAAGCGATTTAATTATATACAATAATTGTGTATAGTTTTCTATAGGTACACTGTATTTAGATGAGAGATAGGGCAGAAAATATATTTAGTGAGAAAGATATTCTTCTTTATATTAGCAAACCTCCTATCAGAGATAGCCTGCGTGTTTTAGAGGGTCAAATTCTTCTTCTTTTGTCTCAGGCGATTTCTCAGATGGGTTAATATTGGTAGTAGGGACTTTTCTTTTTTGCTTTAGTTCGTCTGTAATTTTTTTCTTCTCTATATCAGTTTTCATCTCAGGTCTTTTAGAACACCATTCCCGCATAGTGTCTTTGAGTTTTATGAGGATTTCCTTATTATTCTCAGGTGAAGTGAAGTTTTTAGGATAACCGTTTTCGTCAGGGCTTATAAGTTCTTCATAGACAGGTTGGGAACAGAATTTTGGAGCGGATAACTTTCCCTGGAAGTACATCTCGCGGAGTTCACCTTGTTTGCTTGCATATTCAGAGCATTCTTGCCAAGTTAGCCATTTTTGCCAGCATAGATATTGCCAGCCATCTTTGATTAGTGATATTCCAACGGTTCTTGTGGGGATGTTTAGTTCTGAGATGCTTTTCCCGTTTGTCTGTAATGGGTTCTTTTCGCCTTTCATCCACTCTTTTAGAGGTAAGGCAATCCCATCCCAATGGTCACTGAAGGGTAAGTTTAGGTGAGTAACAATTGATGGGAATAGGTCTACAAGGGATACTTCATCAGGGATGTTTATTCTTTTACAGGTGTATGGTGAATGGGAAATTATGAGAGGTATATGAATGCTTTCGAAGTAGAGTCGCCAAGCGTGTTCTACAAATCCGTGTTCGAGAAATTCTTCTCCGTGGTCTGCGGTAAATATCCACAAGGTTTCTCTATCTTTGCGGAGTTTGGAGATGGATTCGTATAGTTTTTTTATACTTTCATCCACCATTGCAATTTCCGCATCATACCTCAAAACTAAATCTTCAAAGCGTTCCTCTCCGGGCCCGAAGCCTTGTTCAATGAGTTTGGGTAGGTTAAATCGGACTTCGTCATGCAGGCGAAGCGGTGCGGGGTATATCTTATCGGAGAATCTAAGGTAGAATGAAGCCGAGGGTTCATAAGGTGCGTGAGGGTCATAAAAATGGAGATATACGAAAAGAGGTTTATCTTCCTTAAGTTCGCTAACCTTCTTAAGCAGGCTTTCTACTATTTTATCTCCATTTCCACTTGTTTCATATTTGTCTGTGTAATACTCCACAATATTAAATCCTTTTCCAAACATCTCTGGTTCGAGTGCAGGCTGGTCAGTGCACAATATTGTTTGATAACCGTTCTCAGCGAAAACTTCTGCAATAGTTTTAACCTCGGGGTCTACTTGAGCCATCCAACCCATACTCCACGGGGTAGATGATGGATACCTGCCCGTAAACAATGCAGATACGCTTTCTCTGGTAAATGATGAAGAGGCATAAGCCCGTGTGAATACAAGTGCTTTTTCTGCTATTGTGTCAATGAATGGTGTGGTGTTTCTATGATACCCGTAAGCACCGACATGGTCAGCACGGAGAGCATCTACCACTACTATAAAGACATCCGGCAGATTGTGAGCGGAGTTTGAGATATTAGCAGTATGCGGACTACTTGCTTCAGTTGTGGTGGTAGAATTCCCACCTTCTACACAACTACCACATATTATTAAAGTTCCAGCCAATAGAACCAAGTAAAAACGAGTTTTCATAACTACTCCATTATTTTAAGTAATTTTTAGTAATGTTACTATTCTACTCTTTCATAGAACTGCTTATCATATAAAGAAAAATAGGGAAGAGGATTTATTATCAGAATCGGAGAATGATTACTCATAATTTATGGTCTCACCGAGATTTTATTTCTACTGTGAGGATTTTTCAATATGGATACATGATGTGCGGTAGATTTCCCAAGCGATTGCTGAGTTGACCACTCCGCTTGCAGGTAGTGCTGGTATATCGTAGCCCGGTATAGGTACACATGCGTCAGCAAAGGGCCACATTGGGTCAATCCAAATGGTGTCATTGCCTGTTGGGAAATCGCGGTCCATATAAGGGGCAACATACACAGCCTTTGCACCTGCAGACTTTGCGCGTTCAAGCATATTTCGGGGAGGATGTTGATAGCCAATGTGAATTATTACATCACCTGGATTATATGTATCCTTAGGCTCGGGGAGGTAAGTGAAGCCTGCATTCCATACCTCGGACCGAAACAATGTCCCTATGGCAGTTTTTCTAATTTCATCTGGGAAAAGATGTCCCATGCTATACATTATGAGGTTTTTGCCTGCTTTCTTAGCCTCTGCTACCCACGCACCAACTGTATCAAAGTCTTTGCGATGGTTTGCTTCGCAACGGCGGAGCATAGAAGAGATACGGATAGCGTAATCTTTAGCCAACACTCCTGGTGGGATTGGAGGGACCTCGTGCTTATCATGCCAAAAGATATTATTAGCGTGATACTTTTGGATTCTTGGTATCCCACCATAAAGTCCGATGCTCTCATATAAAACTGGCATTTTGCCTAATCTTGTGCAGGCGGATATTAACTCACCTGTGAGCATCCACGCGTAAATCGCCATGGTTAGTGTAGGTGAAATTCCATAATCTTTTATTAAAAAGGTTATTGTCCCAGAGATTGGTTGGTCAGCACCAAATATTACCCAGCACCCGCCTGGAACAGAGGCGTTTTGTGGGACAGGATGTTCTGTATCTGCGAAGAAGAGAACCGCGTCTGTTTCCGTGTTGACCTTTTCAGGGAGGTTTGTGATGAGCATTAATCCGCCTGCTCTCCCTGTTACTTCGCTTACCAGTGCTGGGTTCCCTCCTGCATACAGTTTGCCACCTGTGGTAATTCTCTTTGCTACCATTTCTCCTGCCTGCACCATAATGGGAATATCTTCTTGCACTTGCTCTAAAGCTTCAGCAGTCCGCAACAGGTAAGAATCTGGCATTGCAAAAATTGTCATGATTACAATTAGGTTAATCATATTTTTCAGAATCCATGGTTAAGTTTGTTATTACTGAAATTTGTAATAATAAGATATCATTTGACATTTTTTAATTATTTTGCAAATAATATTTTAAATTGTAGCAATAATATTAAACTTAAAATTCAATGGCTACAACAGAGACTAAACATAAACCGAGTTCGCCGATTGGTCAACTTCTGGTAAAGGAGGGGATAATAACTGAGGAACAGTTACAGCGAGCCCTTCGGATTCAGAGTTTGCTTGAGCAACCAAAACATCTCAGTGATATATTAATTGAACTCGGTTATGCTACGCGTCAGGCTATAAACCAGGCAATAACGAAGCACGGTGGTAGCCTTCGTTTGGGTGACCTTCTGATAGAACAGGGTATCATAACTCAGGAAACATTGAATTCGGCGCTTGCTCTCCAGAAGGAAAAGGGGATTAAACTTGGCGAGGCTTTGATTGAATTAGGTGCGATAAACGAGCGGACACTACTTCGCAACCTTGCACATCAGATGGGTGTGCCGTATATAGAGCCCGAACTTCCTATGATAGACCCTCGCCTTTTGCAGGGTGTTTCTCCTGCATTTATGAGGAAATATAAGTTTATACCGTTCTCTCGAAGTGAAGATGGTACAGTAACAGTAGTTGTAAGTGATATTCAAAACGAAGAGACAAAGCGTGCAGTTGAAGATATATTTGGGGGACATTGCAATTTTGCTATCGGACCTGAAGATGCCATCAATGATGCTATCGACGCCTATGAGGAGTATAGAAAGCAGATTTCGGAGAGTGGAAAGGATATCAGTGTAGGTGAGGATAATATAGTCCAACTTGTTAATCATTTGATAATCTCTGCAATAGAGAAGCGTGCGAGCGATATACACATAGAGCCGATGTCGGATAAAATCAGGGTTCGGTATCGTATAGATGGGGTTCTTGTGTATCATACGGACCTCCCTTTAACTTTGCTTCCCAAGTTGATATCTCGCATTAAGATTATGGCAGGTGCTAATATTGCTGAACACCAGAAACACCAAGGGGGTAGAATCCTTTTCCCGTATAAAGGAAAGGACATAGACCTGCGCCTGTCGATTTATGTCTCGGTATATGGTGAGTCCGCAGTTATGCGAGTGCTTAACAAGGAACTCGCTCTTGTTGCATTAGATGAACTCGGAATGAACCGTAGCATGCTTGAGCGGTATAAGTATGATGTGCTTGACCTACCTACAGGTGTTGTGTTGATAACAGGACCTACAGGTTCTGGCAAGACTACTACTTTATATGCAAGCATTTCATATTCTAATGATGTTTCGAGGAAGATTATAACAGTGGAAGACCCGGTCGAATTTACAATAGAGGGTATAGTCCAGTGTTCTGTAAATGATAAAGCAGGTAGAACCTTTGACACGAGTCTCCGAGAGGTAGTTCGTCAGGACCCAGACATAATCGTAATAGGTGAAATTCGCGATAAAGAAACAGCACAAGTAGCAATCCAAGCGGCACTTACAGGGCACAAGGTGTATTCTACTTTCCATACTGAGGATACAATAGGTGGGCTATTGCGACTTATCGATATGGACATTGAGACATTTTTGATTTCGTCTACCGTTATATCAGTCTTGGCACAGAGATTACTCAGGAGGATTTGTCCGAAATGTTCAGTGCCATATGTACCCACCGTGAGAGAAATACAATCTTTAGGATTAGATTATTCTGAGGTTAGGCAGTATGAGTATAAGAAAGGAAGGGGTTGTCAGCATTGCTCTTATACTGGGTACCGTGGAAGGGTTGGCGCCTATGAATTGCTTGTGCTGAATGAGGATGTAAAGGACGCTATACTGCACAAGAAAACTGCTCATGAGATAAGAAGAATAAGTATAGATACCACAGGCTTGATAAGTATGCGCGAAGATGCGGTATCTAAGGTAGTGAAAGGTATTACCACCTATGAAGAGGTGCTAAAGCAGACACCGAGAACTTTCCAGATGCGGACATTGAAGCAAATATTAACTTTGTGCTCTTAAAATTTTATATCAAGTTGCGAAAGGTTTGTGGTATGGGTCTGAACTGTCCATTTTGCCATACTGAGTTGAAACTTTCTCAGAAGCCGAGAAAGTGGAGTTTAACGATTTGTTCTGCGTGTAATAATCCGCTTTGGAGTTTAACGGAAGGGGGTAAGGTTAGCATAAATCCTATACCTAACTATCCGGATATAAGGTCACTATTGCAGAAAGGTTCGATAGGTGAAGAGATTTTCTCCAACCTCTCTAATTTTGTAGATAAAATTCCCGTTATGCCTCAGGTAAGTTACAAGGTACTGCAACTTCTTCAGAACCCAGAAGTATCGCTTAATGATGTTGTTGAATCTATCAAAGATGACCACGCACTTGCTATGACAGTACTTAAAGTAGCCAATAGCGCCTATTATGCAGGCTTGCAGGAGGTAAAAGACCTTATAACTGCCTGTTCAAGATTGGGAATAAGGACATTAGCGAATGTGGTGCAACTTTATGCTTCGCAGAATGTGTTCAAGTCTGATAAAAAAGAACTAAACGAACTTCTAAATAAACTGTGGAAGCATTCTATCGCGACTGCACACGCTTCAAACGACCTTGCTACCGCAGTTGCTCAGTCGCGTCCGGAGGAATTGTTTCTTGCCGGACTACTTCACGATGTAGGGTATATTGTGTTGTTGCAAATTTTATATCAGACAAAATCCAGTTCCTTTGCTCAAATTCTTTCCAGTAAAGAATTAACTTACGAAGTGTTATATCAGTTTCATACTCTTGTTAGTTTGTATATATTTGAGAAATGGGAAATTCCTGATGAATTTGCACTGTTGGCACTTGCTCATCACGACCCGACAATTGTACCGATGGATGAATTGAAAACACCTGCTCATATCCTTTGTCTGGCTAATCTTTTGGCTATCAAGGAGGGCTATACGTTCCTTACAACAGGAGAAGAGATATTATTTCTTCAACATCCTTCTACGCACTACTTGAATCTTAATGACCTTAAAATAGCCAGTTTGAGAGTAGATTTAAGCGATAAACTGCAAAGTGTATTCTCGG
>CAZZMK010000010.1:0-9311 GCA_964655185.1 uncultured Nitrospirales bacterium
AGCAATAAGAGGGTGTCTCACCGCAAAATTCCTACCTGCCCTTGCGAGGGCTCGGGAATCAGCAAGACGAGCAAGTTGCCAGAATAACTTAAAACAATGGTCGCTTGTTCTCAAGATGTATTCAGGTGAAAGCAAAGGAGAAAAATTTCCACCTCTTCAAACCTACAATCCAGCAACAAATAGAAGGACCCTCTCAGCAGGGGCGCAAGTAGATACACTTTTTCCCGAGTACCTCACAGACCCATACATAACTATATGTCCGTCTGACCCCAGAGGTGCCGATGCACGCAGGCGAATAGAAGAAGCAGGTGGGAATATGGTACTGGTGTCAGACCTAATAGACGATAGTTATATATATTTGGGCTGGGTTTTTGATGACCTAAAACCTACAGTCCAATTGAGTCAATATCTGCTTTTGGGTGTTTTAATTTCCCTATTCAATCCTGATATTGACACCGCACTACCTGTTCCAATCCAATTTGGAGCAGCATTTGATGGGCTCTACGCCCAGTATACTGACAAAGCGGTGGCATACATCAACAATGTCGACCCCACTGCTCTTATGCCCGTAGTAGACCAGGACTCCAAATTAGACTACCCAGGCTCTCCATGGCGGGGCTACGGTAACGGAGGAAGTAACATAGTATATCGTCTCAGAGAAGGGATAGAAAGGTTTCTCATAACAGACATCAATAATCCATCTGCAAGTAACAAGGCTCAAAGTACCGTATGGATTATGATGGATACAATCTCCACCGCTCAGTCAGAAGACCCTCTCTTCAATCATGTGCCAGGTGGATGTAATGTGTTATATATGGACGGTCACGTAGAATTCATCCGTTACACCTTCGACCCGAACCCTATGGACTTAGAAGTCCCCGGAGATGAACCTGTCATCTCATCAATGGCAAACCTCGTCACCGCAGTCTCAGGTGCTGTGCACTTATACTAACCTCCCAGTAGTTATTTAATTCCCGTATGAGGTAACAGGGGTATACACTTCCCACCTTTACAAAAGATTTTGTGAGTGAGAGTAGTAGTTTGATAGGATAAGTTCATAATTTTAGCAAACAACTTGTTCCTTTGGTTGGGTAATTGAAACTAAAAACAAGTACCTACTTTTAATAGTATTGATATTTCTTAACTGAATAAAAATAAGGGTAATAATATGGAAGATAAACCTGGGGAAATTACTCAGATATTAAAAGAATCGCTTCAGCCTGATACACCGGGTATACTCGTGTTTGAGGAGTACTGGTGCCCAATCTCTATTATCTCAGTAACAAATGAGCATTTAAGAATCTCCAAGCCTGCAATAATAGATAAGTTGTACATAGGTGCGGTTGTTCAAATTGAGTTATGTTCATCTCATGGGTGTCTTGTATTTCATACTGATGTGCTGGAGATACCAGAATTAGCATTAGAAGGGATTGTATTAGCATATCCACGAGAATTAAGCAATGTTTTTGTTCGCAAATATTGGCGATTAGCAGTAAATTTACCGGTGTTGCTGAAACCGCATGCACATCCTCAAAAAATTAAAGGTACCGCTTTGAACATTAGTGCAGGTGGTATGTTAGTAGAACTACCACGTGTTGTTACTTTAGAACTTGGTGATAGTTTAGACATCTCCCTGACTTTGCCGAGCGTAGGGAACTTACCATCAGTTGATATGCAACTCGTGGGAACGGTAACCCATATAGCAGTTCAAGAGGACAAAGGAAGGATTAGTATTAGATTTGTAGGGATGTTTCCTGATGACGAAGAAAAGATAAATAAATTTGTGGTTTATAATCTGAGGAAATCTTGCCCATCTCTCAAAATTTAATAGAAGTCTTCCCGAGTATAAGGCCCACTAAATAAAAATAGTCAAATATAATGCAGAAGATTACTTAATATACTCAGTTGAGGTACGATTGAATCAAAATATCGTTAAAACCAAGAGAAATATTATCAAGCACTCAATAAACTTGTTACCATCGCCTTATCAGAAGAGAAAAGTAGAGACGAATAATTATTTGTCTCATTTGATTCATTATATTAGCGTGTATTTTTTCATAGGCACGCCGCATAGAGAGCCCCCACAGTTGAAAATTTATTACATGCGTCCCATATGCCTCCATACAAGTGTTTATATAGCCTTAGGTGAAAATACCCAATGGTGTAAAGGTTTACAGATCTAAAGGTTCAGGTTTTAGAGAGAGTTTTTCAGTTCTGCCGGGCTTAGTACCATAATCTTTCTTTATTGATATTTCTAATTCTTCTTGTGTGAACTTGCCTGTGCTGAGCAGAAATGAAAAGAGCAAATTAGCCTGAGTAGCGAGGGCAAGTTCGTGTGTTTTACCAGTCTTTTTCCAGATGAACTCGCTAAACTGTTCAAGAGCATCGAATGGTGTAGAATTTGCTTGCCACAGATATTTAATCGAATTAGGGAAATTCCCCTGATTGTAAAACAATTCGAGGTATCTTGCCATTCTCTTTAGTTTCTGTAGTTGTTCGTAGGTCATTGTACTGGTTTGTAGTATCTCATAAGGCGGATATGGAGCAAATACAAGTTTGTAGTCTTGAATATGTCGGGAGATTCGAGCACCACGTAACCTCTTTAGAATTCCAAGTTGAATTTCTTGCGGGGCGAGTTCTACGAGGAAATTAAAGCCATCGCGTAAACTTTCCCAGGTTTCTGCTGGCATACCTGCAACGAGGTCTGCGTGAATCTCAGCGGAGGTTTCTTTTCTAAGATATTGCAACACCTCTTTAGTTTTCGCCACATCTTGTCTTCTGGAAATGAGTCTGAGTGTTTCCTGATTAATACTCTGAACGCCAACTTCGAGGTGTAGAACACCTTCGGGAAACTCCTTAAACTTTTCAAGTATCTTATGTGTAAGTTTATCGGGTACTATCTCGAAATGTAGTCTGTAGGACTGGTCCACACCATATTCCAAAAAGAAGTTGAGAATCTCAAGTGCGTGAGTTTCATTGATATTGAAAGTTCTGTCCACGAACGTAAAGTTTTTTGCACCTCGCTCAATAAGTTTCTTCATTTCTTTGAGAAAGTTCTGCCTATTGAAGAAACGAACACCGGGCTCAATTGCAGAAAGGCAAAATTCACAATGAAATGGACAGCCCCGCGAACTTTCCACATATATAATCCTGTGTGCAAAATCCATCTCGGTATACTCATCGTAAGGAGGTACAAGCACATCAAGATTATCTATCTTAGAAGACCATACCTTTTGCGTTGGAATTGAGCCAGAATAGATATGCTCGATTAAGCCAGGCAGTATGAGTTCACCTTCACCACGCACCAAAAAATCTGCCTCCTTAAATATCTCGAGGTCTTCATACTCATAACTTACCTCAGGTCCTCCTATAATCACTACAGTCTCGGGCAATACTCGCTTTACAATCTGAATTACCTCCGTAATCTCTCGCAAATTCCATATATACACACCTGCACCTAATATTCTTGGTTTTAATCCAATGAGTATCTCTGCAATTGTAGAAGGTGGCTGTTTAAGATGAAATTCTATAATCTGCGTACGGTCTCTATGCTTGCCCAAATTTGCTTTGAGCCATCTAAGTCCGAAGGCAGAATGTGAATACCTCGCAGTTATGGTAAAAAGTATTATCTCGGACATAACCATTAATCAGATGTCAGCAAACTGAAATGTATTAAATATGTTTGGCTTAGAAAAATGTATAATATACCATCACAGATTATACTCCGTAGGCTTATGAATAAGAAAATACTTGTTAGTGTACTAATCCTAAACTGGAATGGTAAAGAACATCTAAATGAGTGCATCTCATCCCTAATAGAGGGATGCGGGAGGGATGATGTGGAATTTGTAGTGGTTGATAATTCGAGTAGTGACGGTTCAGTAGAATTTGTTAGGGATAGATTTTCCTTCGATGAGCGGGTAAAGGTTCTATCTCTCGACAAAAACTACGGCTGGTCGGGAGGTAATAATCGGGGTATAAAAAAATCTATAGAGCAGGGAAGTAAATACATTTTTCTACTCAACAACGACACAAAAGTTGAAAAAGGTTGCATTGAAAAGTTAATCGAATTCTCTGAGACATACCCGGAAGCAGGCGCAGTGGCGCCGAAGATATTGCTATATGACCAGCCTTTTTTGATTAATTCCATAGGTTTAGAGTGCTCTATAATAGGCTCCGCATGGGATAGAGGGATAGGTAGAGTAGATACACCAAGGTGGAATAAAATTGAAGAGGTGGCGGGAGTATGTGGTGCAGGAATGTGGCTTAAAAGTGATGCCTTGAAAATCATTGGATTACTGCCAGAGGAATTTGAGATTTACCTTGATGACCTCGACTTGTGCCTGAGAATGTGGATGAACGGGTTTAAAGTGCTAACTTGTCCTGAGGCTGTAGTCCATCATAAGTTTAGTATGACTTGGAAAACAAGCGTTGAGCGTGAAAAAAGAAAATACTATCTCAATACACGCAATAGATTCTGGTTAATTGAGCGAAATTTCCCCAAGAAGGAATTACTTAAGATATTAATGTATATCTTATTCGGCGAGGCAAAGGCTATAGGAAACTCTATAAAAAAACTCGAACTATGGAGGGTAAAAGCGCATATAAAATCTTGGGCTGAGGCTCTGAGGTATTTACATAAAATTAGAAGAGAAACGATGTGGGACAACGCAGAAAATATAAACACAGAGGCTTTCTGGAAGTTAGTTAGAACATCACCCTTATTTTGTCCAACCGTAGAACTCCCTGTAAATGGCTGGTATAAAAACGATTTGGTTGTAGACATATCAGCATATCCTATAAGTAAATTTGCTTGGATTGAATACTCTGGTAAGAACCTAAACATAACTGTGTATAATCTCAAACCACAAGTTGGAGAAGTTGACCTACAAATAAAACTTAGTAGTGGAGAAAATTACAAAATTACGACAAAAGATAAAGAGGTAATTAGAATTAGCAACCTTTCGCCTCCAACAAGAATAGAGTTTGAAGCAAACAACTTATTTGAAGCAGAGATGATAGGGAAAAACTATGATATCGGTGGATGGGTAAAGATTGAAAGTGAGTAGATCTATACATGAACCAATAAGGTGTCATCTATATGGAAACTGAAAGGAAAAATCCAGAAAAAAGGCAAACACGCCTGTTGATGGTAAACATCATATTGGTATTGATTATACTTATCGTGATTGTCATATCCTGGTGGTTAGGCTCATTAGCGGGCAGATACTCCCTTAGAAACTTACTCGCAAGTATGGAGCCAACTTCACACACACCACTAATAGAAAAAGACTTATACGAAGAGAATGTCAATTTGCCTATGTATTTCTTTGTAGGTGCGAGTCCTTGCGAAGAAATTGCCAGATTAGAATTGAAAAAGTCTGCTGAGAGCGGAATAAGAAATTTTATCTGCAAGGTTGATTTTCCGTGGTTTGGTTCTGATGACCTCCCAAAAATTTTCACAACTCTACAATGTTTGAATGAAACAGTGCAGTGGGGTAAATTTTTTCTATATGTTGACCTTAATCCTCCTGAACCGTGGTTCAACAATAAAAAAGATATAAACATAATCGTCAACGCAGAACAGACAAGATTTGTAAGTTTCACCAGTGCACAATGGTTGAGAAATGTAGAAGAAGGGCTCTCCATACTTGCGGAGGCTATCAAGAATTCAAAGTTGGGCGAGCGTATTGGAGGAATCGTTATCGGTTATCTTAAAAATGGTATGTGGATATTGCCAGGATTAGATTTATCAACACCTACAATCACAAAGTTTATAGAATGGGCAGATAGCAAATTCCCGACATCGGAACAGAAGTGGACATTATTTGGCACGGATGAACTTACTCCCGAAAAAATCAGGGAGAATCTACTATCAGCAATTCAAAATCAATCAAAGGGCATCTTCGAAGAAAATCAAATACTGGTTACATACCGGCAATTTATAAATGAGCAACTTGCTACTACCGCAATCTTAATTACATCTACTACAAAAAATCTTTTCGAAGAAAGAGATATAAAAGTAATTCTACCTTACGGCTTTACCCTTGAATCCGCAGACCCTGATACAGGTCATTTCGGATTTGCACAATTGCTGATTAGTGATGTTGATGCTTTCATACTGCCCGTCTCCTATGTATCACGAGGAGTTGGGGATACTGGCGCACCTACAGGGGTGTTAGAATCAATCACAGCCCACGGTAAAGAGGTTATAATACTTGACGACACAAGAACAGGCGTAATTTATGACCCTCAAACTCGCTCCGCCTCGAGAATAAAGGGAATCAAAGCAGATAGCGTTCTTGCAGTGCAAAGGCGAAACGCTGGAATGGCTCTTACTCATAATGCTGGTGTAATCTGGTGTGACCCCGAGGGGAAGGGATGGCTTTCTGCTGATGAGGAATGGGAAAACATAAAAAAAATCATCGAAATTTACAAGAAACAATTGAACACGGGGAAAATATCATACTTAACTAATAGACAAATAAAGAAGAACCATGGTGAAACAGAGAAAGCACCAAATGGAGAATATGCTACCCCGCGTCTTCAAATAGGCAAGTCCAATACCTCCGAATTAGTAACGCAAATATCACTCTCACTTATGGAAGAGTCAATGTTATTAGAACCCCTGGCTTTCGTAGTAGATGAGCGCTTTACCTACAAATTATCCGCACACGGAAGTGAATTATATACTCGAATGCTTATAGAAACCCGAGACCATCTACTCAAGGTTGGTTTGCCTGTAGAATTCTATCTCATGCAGGACCTGCTCGAAGAAAGAATACCGCCAAAGAGTATATACTTTATCTTTTCAATGAGTTCTCCTTCTCCCAGTGAGATAGAAGCTTTACATCATATTTTTGGGGCTGACAAAGCGATTGTATTCTGGTATTATCTCCCTTGCGGTGATAATATCGCCTTGTCAGGAGAAGATAAAATTTATGAACTAACACAAATCAAATCTAAGTTATACTCCTCCCCTACACTTGCAGGCTCAAGTTTCGAATTGGAAGGAAGATGGGTCAATAAAGGAGAAAATTTTGGCGATGACAAAGAATACTATCCTTTAATTTATATTGATGATGAAGATGCTGATGTACTCGCAAGGTATAGAAAAGATGGGAAATGTAGCATAGCGGTAAAAACTATCAATGAAAAATGGGTCTCCGTGCTATATGCTGAGCCTGCCATTAATTTCATCGTTCTCCGCGAGATACTAAGCATATTAGAAGTACCTACTTTAGTCGCAGAGGGTAGTTTAGAGTCTGGTGACACTTACTACATTAGTAGTAATACATTAGTCATTCACACCAAGGGCATTGGTGATAGAATTATTCAGTTCAATCAATTTCTCAATCTTGAAAACCTATTTCAATCGGAACAAAAATGGTTTGAACGAGAAACTATACTATTATCTCTCGGTAATGGCGAAACAATCTTCCTCGGATACAAACCGAGATAATGACACCATAACAAGCATTATCAAAGTCTATAAATTAGTGTTATAATAAAGTCAAAAGTGCTATAATATGAAAATCAACGATAAGGAGATTCACAATGTCAGGGATTTCAAGAAGAAGTTTCTTAAAATCCACCGCAGTACTTGTTGCAGGCACAATCGCCGCAGGTAAGGTGTTCGGTGCAAATGATAGAATTGGAATATGCGTGATAGGATTCAACGGTCAAGGCGGGAGTCATATTAAAGACATATTAGAGAAAAAAGACCAAGCAGAGATTGTAGCACTTTGCGATGTTGACAAACGCGTCTTACAGCGCGGAGTTGCACTTATAAAGAGCAAAACAGGCAAGGAACCAAAAGCATACGAGGACTTTCGTGAGGCGGTACAAGACCCCAATGTCCACGCAGTTACTATTGCCACACCTAATCACTCACATACCGTAATAACCGTATTTGCTTGCAAGGCAGGCAAAGATGTATATGTGGAAAAACCACTATCGCATAATATTTGGGAAGGTACGCAAGTAGTAGAAGCTGCAAAGAAATACGGTAGAATAGTCCAACACGGGACCCAGAGCAGGTCTGACCCGGTCCTAATCCGCGATATGCAGTTAATCAGAAAGGGTTTCATTGGCAAGATAGTGCACTCGCGTGGGTATGTTTACAAAAATGGAAATAGGCATGCAATTGGACATGGTGTTCCTGGAGACCCACCAGATTACCTTAACTGGACACTGTGGCAATGCACATCTCCAGACAGGCCCTTCCTAAAAAATAAGGATTTCCCTGACAAGCCAGGATTGTATGTCCACTATGATTGGCACTGGTTCTGGGAGTATGGAAATGGCGAAATTGGCAATCAAGGCGTGCACGAAATGGATATAGCATGCTGGGCTCACAATCGTGGTTTGCCGGTCCAAGTATACAGTACAGGCGGAAGATACGGTTGGGACGACGACGGCGAAACACCGAATACACAAGTAACCACTTTCACTTACGAAGATGGTTCTATATTATCATTTGAAGTACGAAACCTCGGTTCATTCCAAGAAGCAGATGGTGGTGAGTGCGGAAATAGTATTTTTGGCACCGATGGCTATTATGTAAGAAGAAAGGGCTTCTTTGACTACAAGAAGAACCCAATACCAGTAAATGAACCCTTACCTGAAAACCTGGATAAGTGGGACAGATTCTTCAGAGCCATTCGCTCACGGAAAGAAGAAGACTTACCCGTAACTCCGCTTGAGGCACATATATCATGTGCTCATTGCCATCTTGGCAATATCGCCTATAGATTAAAGCGGTCATTAGAATTCGACCCAGTAAATTTGAAATTCAAAGATGAAGAGGCAAACAAGTTAATCAAACGGGCGGTATACAGAGAAGGTTTTGAACCAGTTGCATAAAAATTAAAAAATTGATAAAATTTTGACTTGACTTTTAAAATTTTTTATGGTAAGATATAAACGATATATGTTATATGACTTCTAAAAGAAGGAAGAGTGGTATGAAGAAAATGTTAGTAATTGGTGTCATTCTCCTGCTGATAGTAGTATGTTTCTCAGCGATAGCAGGGGACACATCCTCCACCTCCCAGCCCACCACGGTTAGGGTAGTTAGAGGCATTACGGGTGGTGCAGGCGGAACCGGTGGCATCGCCGGTTTGAGTGGTGGAGGAACGGCTGCAGGTGGTGCAGATATCACTGTTGCCCGTTACAATTAATAGTAATGTATCTCACATATTTTGGTTCACCCCATCCGAAGAAGGTGGGGTGTGTCTGTTTTAATTAGTTTTATTCGCAGGTCGGGGTGTAGCTCAGCCCGGTTTAGAGCGCTTGGTTCGGGACCAAGA
>CAZZMK010000011.1:0-7606 GCA_964655185.1 uncultured Nitrospirales bacterium
ATTGGCGAATTGCTTGCCAAAATAAAAGCCTACAAGCAGGGCTATAAGGGCTACCACACATGAAACCACCACGTAGAATATAATTTCCTTGTATGTAACGAGTCTCGCAGTGGGGTCTAATTCGGGTTCGATATATCTTCCGTCGGGACTAAGCATTTTTGTGGTTGTTTCCTGATTTTATTTCTTGTTGGACTCCCAATTTTGCCTGTGATTCAAGGTATTCACATATGAATTTTCTCGCTTCTTCTAATTCCTGATATGAGAAGTTTGGGTCTCTTACCTCTACAATTTTCTCGTCCAGTCTATCAACATAGATTATTATATGCCCATCAGCCTTTGATAGGACAACTTCTTTAATTTTTTTAAAGATTTTTTCCCTTCGGAGTAGTTGAGAGGTGAGATATACAATCGCTTCGTCTTTTCTACCTTCCGATTTTGAAATCCTATCGTAGAAAAGTGTTCTAAGGGGAGAATCGTTTTGTAGTTCTTGCAATTTGCGGATTTCTTTTGGGTCTATGTATTTGTGCTTCCAATAAGAGAACGGTTCTAATATACTCTTTTGTTCCCAGCAATTGAGGCAAAAATCCTGTCTCTCGAGTTCTTTATCATTTTTTACTAGTTGTGACCATATAATTTCATTGTGTTGGAATGCCCGGGAACACTGAAAACACACAGGCGAATTTTTGCGTATTCGTATTTCCATACGAGAGTTCTCTCCACTTTATAATTATTGCAAATTAAGCCCGGGTGGTTCACTTTGGTGCTACACCCGTAGTTGCGGAACCTACAATACCACCTCCGAGTCTTAACAGGTCTAACAGTATCCTTCGGGGAATATCTATTACTCTTACGGCTTCACTTGTAATTTCTGCAGCACCACTAACAAGCGTTACTCCAATAGGAGGCAGACCCTTCACTTCTCCTCGCGGTTTAAAAGAAGGACCTTGCAGTCTAAATCCTAATTGAATTGGGGTTTGGATTATTTGGTGCCCTCGAATATTAAAACTATCCCTTATTACCGCAATTTGAGATGCTATTTGTGGCGATAATGTCATTGATAAGTCATAATCTAAATCGCCATCTATAACAAATTTGCCTTTGCCCTCAAGTTGAATTCCTTCAGATTTGAATTGAACAACAGGCGTTATTACCTGGTCTTTTTCAAGGTTCACAGTAGCAAAAAACTCTTTGAAAGGTAGGGTAGGAGGAAAACCTGATGTGGAGACATCAGGGGCAAAACGTGCGAGAAGTAGTTCTGTTGTTACATTGCCATTGAAAACCCTAAACTCACCCGTGCCTTTCAATGTGTTAGGGTCGTCAAGGTCGAGTTCGTAGTCAATATTACCTTTACACACTCCATCCATAATTTCAGGTAGTTGTAAGTGTTTGATGAGGTAAATTACAGGTATTTGATTCCATTTTGCTTGTAAGTGGCTGAGATTTTCAGGGTCGGTGACGGAATAACTCCCTTCTATGGTCCCTTCACCAATCTTAGCGGAAAATCTCTCTAATCCGGAAATTCCAGGCTTATTATAGGCAAGCCCGGTGAAATTAGTACCTTCCCACGGGTCCATCTTAATCTTTTCTGCACTCAGAAGGAAACTCCAATATTCAGGTGGAGGTGGCGGTTCTTTCTTCCTAATACGCTCTGCTTCTGCTTCTTCCTTTGACCTAAGTGGAATAAGCCATTTGACGCCAATGGGAGGTATCACAGCCTCTTTTGCGGTGATGTTAAATGAACGGGTTCTGTTATTTGGGTCGCGGTCATCAACAAAAGCCTGGACCGATATACCTTTCGCTTCGAGTGGTATATCAGTATCCCTTGCGAGGAAGGATGCCCAATCTATATCTACTCCTATTTTCATCGTTGTGCCATATTTTCCAAACCCTTTCTTTTCCCAGATGAAATAACCATTTGTCCCGAGTCCGCCCTGCCCGGCATATGGAATACGCAAGCATTTGCTCGCAGTGTTAATTTCAAGTGCATCGGTTGTAATGTTCACCTTTCGTAAGTTGAATTTCTTCCCTGCATAAACGTATTCAAACCGCGCCATTAAAGGTGAAGATTCGAGCAAAGCATTTCCCTCTATCACAAGGGATTTTGCGGGTATAATCTCCACATTAAGTTGTGGGATTACTGCACCAATTCCGGGCCGTTTCCGAAACCACCATTCGTAGGAGACATCGGCGGAAGTTAATTCGCAGTTAACTTTAGCATTAATTTTGTTCTGTGCAATAGATACATTTGCCTTGAAGTTTGCACTTCCTGCTAATTTAACATCGTCATCTTCCTTTATGAAGGGCAGTTTTTCGAGTTCATTTAGTGTACCGCCAATATTAAAGTTTCCACTTTTTTCTGCAATATTATATGTCCCTGACAATGTTATAGGTGAGTTTCTATAAAGTCCCGTGAGGTTTTCTATATTGATTACCGACTCACTTAAACTACAGGTTGCGGATATGCCATTTACTTCTATCTTAAGGGGGACGTATTTAACTTCACCATCCCTCAACACTATCGCACCTTTAGGGAAGGTAGTAGTTGTTGCCCAACCAACTTTAACCAGGTCGAGTTTTGCCTTAAAGGATGGCAAATTAGGTTCTTTAGGTGTAAATTCAACTATGCCGTTTGTAACATCTGCAAGTGCTTCTAACTCGGGTTTTGTTATTACTCCCTTTATACCTACACGGAAATTGCTCAATTGGTCAAATTTCAGCACTAACTCACCATATTTTTCTAACTCTTCCTTTGACACTGCCTCTATGATATCCATCAACGGGATTTTTCTCACCTCTAAAGATAGGTCAAGTTCGGGGCTCTCGTCGGAGAAGTTAACAAATCCGCTGAGAGTACCGTTAAACTCGCCTGCATTTATTTCCGCCGTGGTGAGTCTTAATCTCTTCTCAGGGATTTTGTATTCTGCAAGAGCCACTAACTCACCAGTCTGCGGAGATACTGGGAATTTTGTAGTCTTGACCCGTATACCGTCAAAAAGTATATCGAGAGACACTATTAAGGTTTTCCCAGGGTATGCATTTACCCTGAAAGAAGGTTTTATGTTTCCGGTTTCTTCCACAAATTGGGAGATGTTTACAACTTTTGCAATACTTGCTACGGACAACTTGTCTGTGTACATACGAAGGTCAAAATCGTCCGTGTTTCTAAACCGCAGGTCTGCTTTAAGTCGTGTAGGTTGAGAAATATTAGGGGAATAAGATATATCTCCTGTAAGTTTAAGGGTTAATTCCTCAGCCTCAGGTAGTTTATAACAATCGAAAGATAGGTCTTCTAATTTTATTTCGTGGTTAGCACCTAACCCTGCTATGATTATCTTGCATTGTTCACCTGTGAGTCGAAACGATATATTTCCTAAAGATATTTTTTGTTCTACCGTTCCACCTTTTTTCCAAAATTCTGGGTCTTCTATAATTATTTTTGCGTTTGCTTCCTTGAGGTAGATACGGTCGAGAGTTATCGTGCCATATATTAAATTAATCAAGTTTATTTGTACACTTAAGTGTGGAACGCTTATCTCACCACTGATGCCATTCTGAGAAAACTTCATCCTAACATCGTTAATACCGATAGTCTGTAACCCAATGGGTAGAATATTGCCTGTTACTAAGTATCCATTTATTTTCTCTCCGATATTTTTCTGAAAAGACTCTTTCCATGAAATAAACTTGTATCTGCTGTATAGAGCACCGCCTGATATAATCCCCGCAAGACACAAAAAAACTATACACAATATTTGAATTTTTCTGCTTCGAATAAGTATCTCAGGTATATGTGATTTGCTATCTGAACTTATTCTTCAATCTCCTGATGATTGTGTTTTAATCGATTCATTGAATGTAATATTGGGAAGTTTTGCTTCTGCTATATAAACGCTTTTTGATAGAAACTATTCACCTTTAGGACTATTTTTTCTCAGGACCAAGTTGCACGGAAGCAGTTTGTGGTAATGCCAGGCCGTATTTTTCCAGAATTTTATTTTTTATTTCTTCACAAATCTCTGGATGTTCCTTCAGGTATTTTCGGGCAGATTCTCTTCCCTGACCTAATGACTCATTGTTATAGGATAACCATGTGCCACTTTTCTGTATAATTTTTTCTGCAATCCCGAGGTCTAACACATCACCTTCATAAGATATGCCCTCATCAAAAAGTATGTCAAACTCGGCGCTCTTAAATGGGGCACTTAATTTATTTTTTACTACTTTGGCTCTTACCCTCATCCCAATGTCTCTATCCTTGTCGTCTTTGTCTTTGAATGTTGAGACCTTCCGTATATCTACACGCATACTTGCATAGAATTTTAATGCTCTTCCGCCTGGTGTGGTCTCGGGGTTGCCAAACATAACACCTGGTTTATCTCTTAGTTGGTTTATGAAAATTACGAGTGTTTTTGACTTACTTATAATACCGGTGAGTCTTCTCAATACTTGAGACATGATTCGTGCCTGAAGTGCTATGAACTGGTCGCCAATTTCTCCTTCTAATTCTGCCTTAGGCACGAGAGACGCCACAGAATCAATCACAATCACATCAACTGCATTGCTCCTCACGAGATTGTCGCAAATGTCAAAGGCTTGCTCTGCATACTCAGGCTGGGATATATGCAAATTTTCTATATCCACACCTATTTTCTGAGCGAATATAGGGTCGAGGGCGTGTTCTGCGTCTATATAACAAGCGTAGCCTCCCGCCTTTTGTGCATTCGCTACCACATGCAGTGCGAGTGTGGTTTTACCTGAGGATTCTTGTCCGAATATCTCTACTATCCTGCCTCGTGGAAATCCACCTATACCGGTGGCTATGTCGAGAGATAGAGAGCCTGTTGGAATACATTGAATTCCCTGGGTAAACTTTGCATCACCTAATCGCATTATAACGCCTTTTCCGTATTGACGCTCTAACTGAGAAATAACCATTTCGAGTGCTTTAGTTCTGGCTTCCTCTGAATTACCCTGACCTGACGGCATAATCTAATCTCCGTAAAAATGTTTATTGTTTACTTGTTATATGTGAAAAATTTTTCACTTATATTTTATCGCGATGTACATCGTGTTTAGCAAATCATTATAACATTGTAAGAATTATTTAATAAGCATTTTGGAGTAAAACATTATTGATACTATAATATCACAGCACCTTCTCAAAATAAATCCTGGTGTAACTAATATCATTACAAATTATTGGATTTTTTATAGTTATGTTGTTAAAGAAGATAGATATTTACATTACAAGGCAGGTTATCCAGCCGATGGCGATTGCCTTTGTAGCGATTGCGATATTGATGGTTAGTGGGATTTTACAGCAACAAGTTAGGGAATTGCTTGATGAGATTCCATTTGCACCGCTAAGAGTAGATGATTTTATCTGGATGGCAATATATGCTTTGCCTATGATGGTAGGGATGATTATACCGATTACATATCTGTTTGGACTGATGCTGACTTATGAGAGGATGAGCAGGCATAGAGAAATTGTAGCGATGGTGGCGGGTGGTATATCTATGTTTAGGATAGCAATACCGACAGTGATCTTGTCCGCTATACTTAGTATAGTGTGCTTTGTTGTACAAGATTATTTTCAGCCGTGGGCTTTTCAAAGATTGATGAAACTTGCACGGCAAGACCTGCCACTAAGGCTTACGCTTGATATGTTGCCTACAGGGAGGATGTGTGATTACGGAGATTTGAAAATTTACATACAAAAGAGGAATAAAGATAAGGAATTGTTGAATATTGTAGTGCTTCAGCCGAGCAAGGGAGGGAAGGTAGTAGCATTTTATGCAGATAAGGCGAGGTGGAGGAAGGAGGGGGATAAGAGCGTATTAGAGATGATAAACGGTTTTTGGATAGAGTCTCAGGAAGGTGAAAGCGAGATACTTCGGGGAAGTTTCCAAACACTTCAAAAGGAGATACCACCGTTAAAACCTCATGAAGCAATCAAATTAAGGACGGGAATGTCATTGAGAGAATTATTAGAAGAACATCGGAGATTATCAGAAAAATATGAACAGACGAAAGGATTACCCCTTTTATCGGATTTAAAGAAGTATAGAAGTGAGATAGCGGAAAGGTTATCTTTTCCTATAATGTGTCTTGCCATAGGTTTAATTGCGTCGCCGATAGGTGTTCGTATGCGTGGTGCGGGTGCTTCTTATGCGTTTTCTGCAGGGTTTCTAATAGCGTTTCTATATTTCATACTTCATAAGGCATTTGGAAGTGGGGGTTTGATGCCTTTGTATGTGAGGTGTCTTATTCAGCAGATTCCTAATTTGTTATTCGGGTTGGTTGGGTTGGTGTTATTGGTCAAGGTCGATAGAGTATGAAGACAATAGATAAATACTACCTTGCAAGATGGATAAAAACATTCTTGCAAGTTATGGCTGTGCTTATCCTATTATATGTAATTACTGATTTTTTTGTGACCCGCCAGGAGTCGGTTAGGAAATACAATATCCCGTTGATGGTTATAATTCTTTATTATCTTTACTCTGTACCCAAGATATTGATTCAATATCAATTCCTTCCTGCTGGTATTACGCTAACTACATTTCTCGTGTGGGGGAGGAGTGTTCAAGATAAGGAGGTCATAGCCTTACTTTCAGGCGGGATTAGTTATACGAGAGTGGTGCTTTCCACAATTATTGCCTCTATAGTGATTGCGTTTTGTAGTTTTGTTATGGAAGAAACGGTTGCAGTATGGTGTGCGTGGCGGTTTAGAAATCTTGAGAGGGAGTATTTTTCTTATCACCTTGGCGATACTAAATCCGCAGTTAGTTGGACTAATCTAAAAGATGGATGGACTTGCCATATACTTAAGTTTAACAAAGAAGCCATGACAGGTAGAGATGTGTTGATGCATAAAATTACTCCTGATAAGATAGAGGAAGTTAGAGCAAGGTACATCTGGTGGGATGCTGATTCTCGAAGATGGTACATAGAAGATGGCAGACATTTTGTTTTATACCCACAGAAGAATATGGAACAGGAAGTAGTACGAATAACACAGATAACTGCTCCATTCGACGACCCGCCTGAAGTGCTTTTTGCGTTAGACCTGCCTGATGAATTGAAGACACTTAAGCAGTTTACTGCGGATTTAAATCGGGCAAAGATGTTCGGGGTGCCTACCGCAAAGTATGAGGTAGATTGGCATCTCAGAATTGCAAGGCATTTTGCTGTAATAATAATGACGCTACTCGCTTTATCCCTTTCGATTATATGGGGCAAGGGTAGTTTGATAGTATGCTTCGGGATTACAATGATAATTTCGTTGGCCTATATTCTCTGCTTCATGATGATTACCGGGCTTGGTTACCTTGAAACCCTTCCACCTGCAATTGGTGCGTGGGGAGCAAATATAATATTCGGCATAGTCTCAGCATACCTTTGGAAAGTAAAGCCGACGTAGAATTTTTCACAATAATTTAGTAATAGGTTATGGTGTTGTGAATCCGCGGTGATTTTATTTGTGTTGTTTCTGAGTAAATGTTTTTTCTGCTATTTACTTATTGCTTAGAAGATAGCGGGCACTGAATACGAGTATACTTCGAGGGTAGATTTCTCCATTCAGGGTCACCGTATAGTCCTA
>CAZZMK010000012.1:0-7726 GCA_964655185.1 uncultured Nitrospirales bacterium
ATAAGAATAAGTACTCTTTTAAGTGTGAACTAATTCCAAGTTTTTTGACGAACGAAAACTTGAAAAATCTTGAAGTAGGAATTTTCTCTAATTATAACTGGGCTTTTCAGATACTTAAGGTCAAAAATATCATACACGACACCAAAACAATAGAACTTGAGGGAAAACTAAACTACGAAGCACAAATAGGAAGAAGATTTTATTTACAAAACCATCCCGAATTCATAGATGAAGAATCAGAATGGTACTATGACCCAGAAACGGGCGAACTTTATTACTATTATCCATACCACAGAGCCAACTCATCCCAAAAACCCATACTTGCTATACTTAACACCATCGTGCATATAAAAAATGCAAAAAATATAAATCTCATTGGCTTGAACTTCCTTGCCTCAAACGATTGTGGTGTAGTTATAGAAAACAGTGAAAACTGTTTAGTTGCCAAATCTTCTCTATATGGGATATATAGAACAGGAATTTCTATCCTGGGCGGGAAAAATAACCGCGTTTGGGGTTGTGACCTGTTCGAATTAGGAGGCACAGGCATATCTGTAAGCGGTGGAGATAGGAAAACACTTACGCCAGCCAATCACCAGATTGTAAATAACCACATATATAACTTTGCAAAGATTCATAAGACATATCACCCTGGAATTTCTGTAAACGGGGTAGGCATCCGAATCGCAAATAATGAAATTCACGATTCTCCACACTCCGCAATAATACTATCTGGTAATGACCATATCATAGAGTACAACAGAATTTATAGAGTATGTCAGGAGACGGCAGACGCAGGCGCTTTCTATATGGGAAGAGATTGGACATATAGAGGAAACATTTTAAGGTACAATATTTTCCACGATGTATATGGCTTTGGACTTACTGATGTATCAAGCGATGAAAACTCGTTTGTCATAAACTACGAATCTCCATTATGGGCATGGGGAATTTATCTCGACGATTGCACAAGTGGCGTTACAGTAGAAGGAAATATAATATATCGAGTTCCACTATGTGGAGTTATGATAGGTGGAGGCAGAGATAACATTGTAGAAAATAATGTGTTTGTGGAATGCATCCCCGCATTGCACATTGACGCAAGATGGGATACATACTGTTGGGATGTTATGGACGAACGACTTGAAGCAATGAACCCTAAAGAGCCTCCTTACAGCATCAGGTATCCAGAAATTTTGTCTCTGTATCAAGGAGATAGAAGGAAGCCTGCCAATAATGTATTTATGAGAAATATAATTTACTATCAAAGGGATGATTTTTGTGGTATTTCAAGTATGGCAGGTGAAAAAGGAAAATCAGCCATATATGACCTCGCGCCATTTGATGCAGAAACTTCAAAATTTGACAATAATTTAATTTTCCACTTTGGGAAAGAAATAAGGGTCAATTACCATCCATACGGTAAAAAGAATGAGGGGAAAATAACCTTTTCCAAGTGGCAAGAATTGGGATTCGATAATTCAAGTATAGTAGTCAATCCAAATTTTCTTAGTCCAGACCAAGATGATTATTGGTTAAAAATAGATTCATTAGCATTAAAAAACTTGAAGTTTAAACAGATTCCTGGTCACCGAATAGGATGCTACTTTGACGAATTCAGAAAAACTTGGCCTGTTGAAAAACCTAAACCTAAACAGTTGAATAATAGAAAGACATGGAAGATTACAAAAGAGGAAGAAGGATTTAAGATAGAAGTAAAAGAACATCCTCCTATCGAAGAAAAAGAAGAAGAGTTTGACATTGAAAAAATTGTGGCGCCACTATTTGCGCCCCAATCTCCATTAGAAGGTATTCTCCCAATTGAAAACTTACCTACACAAACTACACCTCCTCAATTTCCTATAGAAAATTCCTTTCCTCAAGAAATTCCACAATTTCCTTCGGAAATAAAGAAATGATTGAGACGAGAAAAATATACTACGATAGTGATACTCAAAACTCGATATGGAGATTACCTCGAGATATTATTAGTGCAAGGGAAATTCTTTTTAGGTTAGTTTGGCGCGAGATAAAAGCACGGTACAGATATGCGGTAATGGGATTTCTATGGGCGATAATAGAACCTATTTTACTTATGCTCCTCCTCTTACTTGTGTTTTCTTTTCTTATTAGAGAGAAAAATTTACATAACAACGGCAATATCTACGTGCCTATGGCAACACAAATACTGTGTGGTCTAATCTTTTGGCAATATTTTTCAACTTCTTTAAGTTCTGCCACATACTCGCTCGTAAATCACCAAAATTTAGTAAAGAAACTAAATTTCCCGAGAGAAGTCATACCTATTTCTTGTGTTTTACATCCACTTCTGAACCTCGCTATTGCGTTTTTCGCTTTAACCATAATTCATCTTGTACTTGGTGGAACCATAACTATTAATATGATTTGGGTTCTACTTTGGCTTCTTGTGCTTATCCTAATCACAACTGGATTAGGTCTTCTGTTTTCCATAGGTTATGTTCATTTCAGAGACATCGGCAATATGGTAAACTTTGGATTGCTACTCGGATTTTATGCCTCACCAGTATTTTATCCATTAGAATGGGTTATAAAAGCATGTGAAAATGGCTCCTTACCTTACTGGTTCATAAAATTATATATGATGAATCCTTTTGTAAATATACTCGAAGGTATCCGCAATTGTGTACTTTTTGGACAAACACTTAACTTAAGCCAAGTTGCATATCCATTAATATTTTCGCTCATGTCGATAATTTTAGGCACTTATTTATTCAGGCGGTACTCTCCAACAGTTTCGGATTACATGTAAATGGAACCAATTATTGAGTTGAAAAATATCAGCAAAGTATATCCGATAAGAAGAGGTTTTAGAGACCTTAGAGGAGAAGGTGGGCTTTTTAGATTATTTAAGAAACAAAAAATTGAGCAAACAAGTGTTCTCAATAATATCAGTTTAGTAATATATAGAGGCGAAACAGTCGGTATTATTGGTAAAAATGGTTCAGGTAAAAGCACACTATTAAAAATATTAGCGGGGGTAACAGCACCTACTTCAGGAAGTGTTAAAGTATATGGTAGGGTAGCTTCGCTCCTCGAACTTGGCGCGGGATTTCATCCACTACTAACTGGGCGAGAAAATATATACTTAAATGCGAGTTTACTTGGAATGAGAAAAAGACAAGTAGATGAAGTTATAGAACAAATTATAGATTTTTCTGGTATAAGGGAATTTATTGACCAGCCTGTAGATACCTACAGTTCGGGGATGTATGTAAGATTAGGGTTTGCAATTGCTTCCCATGTAAATCCCGATATATTCCTTGTGGACGAAGTTCTTGCAGTAGGAGATGAAGAGTTCCAGAGGAAGTGTAGATGGAAAATTGGCGAACTTCGTGAACAAGGAAAAACAATAATATTTGTTTCTCACGACCTCGGGATGGTGAATGCGGTTTGTGACCGCGTTTTCTTACTTGAAAACGGCACATTAGTAGACAGAGGCTCAATAACCTCGACAATTAATTATTATCTTCGTAAGATAGGTAAAGAAGAGGGTATACATACTCTAATAGATACTCAATCTAACCTCGAGGCGATATTCTGCCACGGAAGACTCTCCCTATTCCATGATAAAAATGAAATAACCTCGCCATTAGGTATTGAACAGGCATTCATTTACCTACAACAAATCCACTCTTCTACTCATGGCGATTGGTATATAAAAGAAAAGCGTCGGAACTTTCTTGAGGGCACTGGAAATTTATCAAGGCTTCCTATCAAATGTAATTGGAAAGTTACATTAGAAAATAAAGAACTTTTTATCAACTCTTCTTACAAATTAACAAGGGAATTAGAAATTCAAAGCATAGAATACAGGATATTCCTTCCAGAAAACTACAACCGCTTTGCATTTGCTGGTAGGGAAGAAAATTTTACACCGATTGTACCCGGTAATACTTCTTGGACAACTTTAACTCCATCCAAACCCGATGAAAAACTTATCTTCATCTTTTCATCAGACCCCAAGTTATATCCCACTCTCAAAATTGAGTCTTCGCATCCCAAATTAATTACCTACATACTTGTTGGGAATACGGATTACACAACCCGAGCAAGATTTATTACTGTTCATGCTCAGATACCTAAGGAAAACGAATATAGCCTTCCAGGTACATTTGAAGCAGGAACATTAAAAATATCAATTTCCTCTGAAGATGAATATAAAATATGGAAAGAAAGTTACGAACTAACAAAAAAAATCTTACTTCGTGAATACTATGCAAGGATAGGTGAAGGATTCATAGAATTTTTCCAATCTATAGATAACAAACCATTAACTAACGCAATTCATTTCCATTACCAATTTAAGTATCGTGGATTGTGGCTATTGTCGCAATCCTTTTTATGGGATAACCCTATATTAGAGAATAACAAATGGACTATTAAAGGTAAGTCGCCGCGATTCCCAGTAGGATTAATTTGGGAACTTTGGAAAACTTCAGAGTCTACAATTGAAATGAATACATATTTAGAAGTATACAGCGAAGTAGAGATTGAAGAATATAATGTTTCGTTAGCAATAAAATACGATTATTCTAATTGGCAAACCGAATTTGAATCAGGTGAGTTCTCTCCAATTGCTGAAGGTGAAAAAGATTATATTCATCTGAATAAATGCTATCAACCATCTAATTGGATAAAAGCCTTCGGAGAAGATTTACCTACTATTACACTATTTACAAATATGCATCAAAAATTTAGAATGTCTCCTATAAATCCCGATTTCTATCTCAGCGCAAGGATATTACAGGCAATAGCGTCTCCCGAGCAAAAGGGTTACTTCGTATTCAAACAGGGTAAACATTTAATCTTCAGCGGAGGAGTTAGTATTGAAAAAGCCTCAGAAGGTATTTCACAATGAGCAAACCCCAAGTATCCATAATTGTCCCTACATTCAATGATGAAAAAAGGTTATCGAGTTTATTAAACTCATTGGACCGATTAGAATTTCAAGAACCTTACGAAGTAATAGTAGTAGATGATGCTTCTTCCGATGAAACTTCTAATCTGTGTTTTGAATGGTCTAAAAAATGGCACCCTTACACCTTCCACTACGTTAGGTTAAAGGAGAACAGAGGACCAGGAGTAGCAAGAAATGCTGGGCTCGAAAGAGCAGAAGGGAAAATAGTAGCCTTTACAGACTCAGATTGTCGAGTTCATCCTTTATGGCTAAAAAACTTAATTTTAGGAGTAAACCCAGAAGCAAAAATAGTTGGTTGCGGAGGTAAGGTAAAAGCCATCTCAGAATCCTCTGCATACGCAAGACTATATTTATTTCATAAAGTTTTAGAGCCCCCTGAGCAACTACACTATCTTGTCACTTGTAACTGTTGTTTCCTGAGAGAACCCCTTCTGGAAGTTGGTGGGTTTGCAGGAGACATTAGAACCCCTGGTGGTGAAGACATAGCAGCATGCATAAAACTTTGGAAAAAAGGCTGGCGATTCGCATATCAAAAAGATGCTATTGTATACCACGACTTTGACTCTAATATTCGTTCATTTATCAGAACTTGGTATAACTATGGTTACGGATGCAGTAAAGTAGTCCACAAATACCTTAATCCAGAAGAAATTTACCCTCATCCAGGGCAAAAGATTACCGACGAGAACTATTGGCCTGGGTATCTTATGAATCCTCCAACCACAGGAATAAGAAGTGGTATAAGAGACCTAAAATATCAGTTAAGAAAATGCAGAGAAAATAATCTTTCATTACTGAGTACTGTTGAAATAATATCTCTAACGATATGTCAAAGAATTTCCCACCTTTACGGTTGGCAAACGGCTAAGAAAGAACTGAGCAAAAATAATCCGTAAACTCTACAGTCCTTTAAACAAGAGATACAGATATTCCCAGGTTCTCTTTAAAGCACTCTTTAGCCCACTGTCCCTAACCCGTAACCAGAATTTTTTCACAAGAGATGGTATACCTTTCGAGGTATTTTTTTCTCTCTCGACAAGTGCATTTTTAATATTACTTGTTCTCTTACGCAATTGAGAAGGACAATCCCGACAGGGCAAAGGCAAATCCCACTTTAAGAGTTTCTTTCTTAAACCCTCTAAGAAATCTCCTTTCCAGATATCTTTTAATGGTTTCTCTAACACTGATGGATTTTCTTCTGTCCAAAACATACAACAAGGACCTACTTTCCCATCAGAAGAAATTGTCAAAGATAGGAATGGCTCAAAGCAATAAGAATCAATAATAGAGTGACTTCTCTCTCCTAAAAAGTCAGATTCTACAATACCATTAGAATTTAACTTCCTCTCTATTTCCTCAATAACAGATTCAAAAGTATTATACAAACCATAAGTTTGAGAAAGTTTTATGCCCTTTTGAAGAAAAAACAAACAATCTCGAAGTTCCTCATTACTCAAAGCAAACCTTTTAGATTGTTCACTTAGAGGCAACACGAGAGTAGTATGAATACCTCCGCAACCCGCTTCTTTTGCAAGTTCTACCATTTCAGGAATATATCTATAATTCACTTTGGTAATTGTAAAATTTATACCAAGGTCGGGAGTTGGAACCTTTTCCGTAACTCTGTTATCTCGAAAGTACAACAAATTTTTAAACGCTTTATGAAAGGTCCCCTCTCCTCGAATTAAATCGTTTACCTCTGGATTTGGTCCGTCAATACTAAATATTACCTGGTCCCATCGCATTTGAATTAATTCATCCATCTGCTCACTCTTAAAAAGAGTACCATTTGTATGAAGCACACAAAAAAGTTCTTTCTTCTTCGCAATTTGACCGAGTTTTAGTACCAAATCACCCCTTACCATAGGCTCCCCCCCACCAACTATATACAAATGGTGCGCACCTAATTCTATCGCTTGATTCAAAAGTTCTACCCATTTATCATCAGTTAGTTCCTTCCCCTTCACAGCAAAATCATCCTCCCACTGCCAACAGGTAAGACACCTCTGATTACATCTATTAGTCAAAAAGAAGACTATTTCTGAAAGAGGGAGTTTCCCGTAAACATACCAGTTAATCAAATTTTCACACTCGCGGACATAAGCCATAATTCTACCCAGAATAATAAGGAATTTACACAATTATGTTTACAATGATATACTAAATCATCAAATTATACCATCAAAACATCCTGATTAGTGGGAAATTATCTATCCTATTATGCAAAGCAACTTTTATGAATGGGAACAATTAACTGTTTGCTTGACTTCGTGTTGTAATTTAAATTGCAGAATGTGTCCCGTGGTTACTCGGAAGAAAAAAAGTATAACTCGAGAACAAGCCTTACAAATAACCAAATTTGCAATCGAAAAGGGTTTCAAAAGGGTAGTACTTGGCGGTGGTGAACCTACTCTTATGTCGTATCTTAACGAAATGTTAGACCAATTAACTAAACATAACATTGAAATTTGGATTCTTACTAATGCAATTGAACTTCATCCCTCACTAATAGAATATCTTGGAGCACATAAAAATATAGTTGTAAACGTATCAATAGATGGAGTCGGGGAGGTTCACGATTTTATAAGGGGCGAAGGAACTTTCAGGTCTACATTAGAAAACTTAAATAAATTAATTCAGGTTGGGGCAAATATTGCAATAAATACAGTTATTCAAAAAAGTAATTATGATAAGTCAATAGAAACTTATGAATATTTTAAGGATTATCCCCTTCTATGGCATGGTTTTTCTTTTAGTGAGCCATAC
>CAZZMK010000013.1:0-14816 GCA_964655185.1 uncultured Nitrospirales bacterium
TTCAAACCTTTATATACTAAAATTAGTCAATAGAACTAAAACCCAATGATAAGGAGCCAATTATGATAAACAAAAAACTCTACACAATAATATCAATATTAATCATTTCTCTGCTATCTCATACGCTTTCCTTCTCTCAAGATTTCACACAAGAACCCACAGAACAAAAAGCACAAAGAATGAAATGGTGGACAGAAGCAAAATTTGGCTTATTTATACACTGGGGACTATATGCAATTCCTGCTGGCAAATGGGGTGACAAAACTCACTACGGCGAATGGATAAGACACGAAGCACAAATTCCTTTAGAAGAGTATGAAAAACTTTTAGACAAATTTAACCCAATAGAATTTCACGCAGAAGAATGGGTAAAACTCGCTAAAAAAGCAGGAATGAAATATATTGTAATAACATCAAAACATCATGACGGCTTTTGCTTATTCGATTCAAAATACACAGACTGGGATGTTATGTCCACACCCTTCAAAAGAGACATCCTAAAAGAACTCTCCGAAGCCTGCAAAAAAGAAGGTATAACACTCTGCTTTTATTACTCCATTATGGACTGGCATCATCCTGATTACCTACCGAGAAGAGATTGGGAAAAAAATATTAGACCCGAAACAGGAGCAAATTTCGATAGATATATCGAATATATGAAAAATCAAGTAAAAGAACTAATTCAAAATTATGGACCATTAGGTGTTCTTTGGTTCGACGGACAATGGGAAAAAACTTGGACATTCGAAAAAGGCTACGATTTATACAACTACGTACGCTCTTTACAACCAGACATAATAGTTAATAATAGAGTCCACTCAAATAATGTAGAAAAAGAGGGCACAAAAGTATTTCCTCTCGGCGACTTTGCTACCCCAGAACAACGTATTCCGGATAAAGACATACCTAAAGGATACTGGGAAACCTGTATGACTATGAACAAACATTGGGGTTACAATGAAGCCGATAAGATGTATAAGTCTACTACTACCCTTATCCAAATGTTGATAGACATCGCCTCAAAAGGTGGAAACTTCCTACTTAATATAGGACCTATGGCAAATGGTAAATTCCCACCAGAATCAATTGAGCGATTAAACCAAATAGGGGAGTGGATGAATGTTAATGGTGAATCTATTTATGGCACCGTAAGAAGCCCATTCGGCAAACCTAACTGGGGAAGATATACATTAAAACAACTTCCCGATAAGACAATCCTATATGTCCACGTGTTCAAATACAATCCCAAAGAAAAAATTGAGGTTCCTATAGACTCAAAACCACTCAAAGCATATTTACTTAAGGATAAATCTACAAAAGTATCAACAAAACTAAAAAACAAAAAACTTCTAATTACCTTACCAAATATTACCCCCGACCCACACGCTACTGTTATCGCCCTCGAATTCCCGCCAAATACTATCAAATAAAAATAAAATATGGCGCGCCTGGTGCGACTCGAACGCACGACCCACGGCTTAGAAGGCCGTTGCTCTATCCTACTGAGCTACAGGCGCGCTTACTAATGCTTATTTTTGCTTTAAATTATACTATATAATTCAACTTCTATTGCAACATCTAATAACCCCTTACTTGTGATAGAGTAATGTGACCACCTATAGTACATAAGGAATAAGTATATATAACCATTGGGCAAGTTTTTCATTAATCACCTCCTTTCTAAAACTCTGTTGAACATATTTTATACCATAATGTTGTTCCACAGTGAAATCCGTTTTTATCTTTTTCGATAGTAGGGGCGATTGGCTAATCGCCCCCTCATTTATCACAGTAGGGGCGATTGGCTAATCGCCCTCTTAATCTTTCCCATTGTCTGTGATAACCGCAGATATTTTAGCCTCGGGGTCGAGTTTTTTATCTCCTGAACTGCAAGAAATTACAAGCGGACTGGGCGGTTTTATCTGGATACTCTTATCATTTTCAGTTTCTGATAAATAAATTATTCTTATAGGTATCAGTTCATAGGTGGCACCTCCTTAAGATGTTATGAATTTCGTATATAATACCCTAACCCAGGTGTTGCCTATGTCCTATAGTTCTTCAAATTACATACACCAAGCCAAACTGCTTAAATATTCCCTGAAAAACGCTTTTTAGTTTCATAAAGTCTTCTACATACGTCTCATTTATCAAAAAATTAAAAGACCTTATGCCCTGTAAACCCAATATATACGACCATATCCTTTTTCAAATTTAAATATCTAAAGTCCTCCTGGCTTATTAATGCTGATATGTGATTATACTTTTCATCAAAGAGTTCAACTTTAACCATAGGCCCCGCAGGATTTACATAATAAACTTTACACTTAATAGGATACTCATCAGATTGACTTAAAGAAATTCTAATCTGATTTGGCCTTACATAAATACTTTTGTCTAACCCAGTTTTATCATCATGTATTACCACAACCTCACCAGAACTAAGTTCCCTACCGTAAAATAAATTCACATCGCCCAAAAACTGAAAAACAAATGGAGAAGCGGGATTAAAATAAACCTCTTCTGGTAAGCCTATCTGCTCTATTCTACCTTGATTCATTATAACCACCCTGTCCGCAAGTTCCAATGCCTCTTCTTGGTCGTGAGTTACAAATATACTCGTCACATGAATCTCATCATGCAACCTCCTCAGCCATCTCCTTAACTCTTTTCTTACTCTTGCATCCAAAGAACCAAATGGCTCATCAAGAAGTAGTATTGAAGGCTCAATTGCCAACGCTCTTGCTAATGCTACCCTTTGCCTTTGCCCACCTGAAAGTTGTGATGGATATCTATCAGCGAGAAAATCCAACTGAACTAATTGCAAAAGTTCCATTACTTTCTTCTTTATTTCACTCTCAGATGGTCTAATTTTTCTTGGCTTTACCCTTAATCCAAAAGCCACATTCTCAAATACAGTCATATGCTTGAATAGGGCATAATGTTGAAATACAAATCCTATTCCTCTATCTCTTGGATCCTCTCTGGTAACATCCCTTCCTTCAAAAAATACCTCTCCTCCGTCTGGTTTCTCTAAACCGGCTATTACTCTTAAAACGGTCGTCTTGCCAGACCCAGAAGGACCGAGAAGGGCCACAAGTTCTCCTTTATTCACAGAAAAACTTACATTATCCACTGCCACAAAATCGCCAAATTTTTTAGTAATCCCTTTCAATTCAATACTAACCATTCCAATTAATCTCCATAGAAGCCTCTATATCTTATATTCACATCTTTTTTCTCTACCCACCTTCTTAAAATCAGAGTAATTATCCCCACCACACACAGTATACTTGCTACACTAAAAGCACCTACCAGATTATATTCGTTGTATAGAATCTCTACCTCTAAAGGTATTGTTATAGTCCTACCCCGAATATGTCCTGAAACGATAGATACCGCACCAAATTCACCTACACACCTCGCCGCGCAAAGTATAACACCATAAAAAAGTCCCCACTTTATATTAGGTAAGGTAATCTTAAAAAGTATCTGCCACCCATTTGCTCCCAACATTCTCCCTGCCTCTTCCATCTCCTGGCCCTGTTCCTCCATAACAGGTATAAGTTCACGAGCAATAAATGGAAACGTAACAAAGAGAGTTGCTAACACTAAACCAGGAAACGCAAAAATAATCTTTATATCAAGCGACTCCACCAAACTCCCAAATAACCCATTTACAGAATACAACATCACGAACATGGTCCCCGCAACCACAGGTGAAACTGTAAAGGGCAAGTCAAGCAATGAAGTTAACACCCTTTTGCCAACAAAATCATATTTAGTTACATACCACGCACAAGCAATACCAAAAACTAAATCCAAAGGTAGAACCAAAAGCAATATTTTCAATGTAAGAATCACAGCAGATTTAGTTTCTTCTCTCAATAGTATTCCGAAGTAAAACCCTGGCCCGTTTTGAAATGCATTATAAAATACCGCTATAAGAGGCACTAAAATAAATACAAAGATAAATCCAATTGCTAAAAAACTCAATCCAATTCTGAACAGAAGAACTATATATCTCTTTACCTCTTTTCTCATAAATATCCCTAAATCTTAACTCTCGCTCTGGAAAATAGTTGAAGAATATTTAATAAGACTAATATCACCAAAGAAACCGTCATCAAAAACACTGCTATACCTGCAGATGCTACATAATCGTATTCTTCCAATTTTATTGCAACAAGTAAAGGTGCTATTTCAGTTTCAAAAGGTCGGTTACCTGATATAAATATGACCGACCCATACTCGCCTAATGACCTCGCAAAAGCAAGAGTAAACCCTGTTAAAAGTGCAGGTAATACAGTTGGAAATATTATTCTGCTAAAAATCTGCCATCTCGATGCACCTAAACACCGAGCACACTCTTCCACTTCTAAATCCATATCTTTCAAAACAGGTATTACCGTCCTAACTGCAAACGGAAAACTTACAAAGATAAGCGCTACGAGAATTCCCAATTGCGTGTAAACTACTCTAAACCCAAATAATTCGAGATAACGACCTATCCAGCCATTACTTCCATATAACCAAGTCAAAGAAATACCTGCCACAGATGTAGGTAGGGCAAATGGAATATCAATTAAAGCATCAAAAAAACCTTTGAACGGCACGCGATATCTAACTAATACCCATGCTACTATAAAACCCATTAATGTGTTAGCCATTGCCGAGAAAAAAGATAGGAGAAAGGATACTTGGTATGCTTTCAATGCTCTCAATGAGAAAACAGTTCTTACAAACTCATCAAAAGTTGCCTCACTTGCTTTCAGATATAGCCCTGCAGATGGCAAAAGCACTATAAAACTTATATATACCCAAGTAATTCCCATCGACAATCTGTAGCCAGGCAACCTAAAACCTTTTGAATTTGATTTCGCAAACATAGTCTAATGTTTTAACTCCTCCATAACCTTATCGAAAATCCCCCCTGATTCAAAATGAATCTTGTGAGCCTCTTGCCAACCTCCAGAATATATATCCGTAAGAGTAAATAGAATTATTTCTGGAAATAAATCTCTATACTTCTCCTGAATCTTACTATTAACTGGTCTGTAAAAATATTTAGCAATAATCTCCTGTGCTTCTTCGCTATACAAATAATTTAGATATTCTTTAACTATCTCCTTCGTCCCGTGTTTTTTTGCATATTTGTCAACTATCGCAACTGGAGGTTCCGCAAGGATGCTTACCTCAGGGTATACTATTTCAAACTTACCCTCCCTTTCATTCCTCGCAAGCATCGCCTCATTTTCCCATATCAACAGTACATCCCCAATACCCTGAAGAAAAGTGTTAGTAGCACCCCGAGCACCAACATCCAGTACAGGTACATTTTTAAGTAATTTTCTTATATATTCCTTCGCATATTCTTCACCCCCATTCTTGTAAGCATATCCCCATCCCGCAAGATAAGCCCACCTCGCTCCCCCCGATGTCTTGGGATTAGGTATAATTACTTTAACATCTTCCCTTGTTAAGTCCTCCCAACTTTTAATGGTTTTAGGATTACCTTCTCGCACAAGAAAAACTATCGTAGAAGTATAAGGACAACTATTATTTGGTAACCTCTTTTGCCAATCTGGAGGAAGTAACTTCCCCAACCTCGAAAGAATGTCAATATCGTAACCAAGAGCAAGTGTAACAACATCAGCCTCTAACCCCTCAAGTACCGCCCGTGCTTGCTTCCCAGAACCTCCATGAGACATCAGAATTTCTAATTTAATCCCCTCTTTTTGCTTGAACCACTCAGTAAACTCACTATTTATATCTTTATACAACTCACGCGTTGGGTCGTAAGACACATTCAAGATAGTTACTGAATCTTTCGCCATTTTAGAATTCCCATCACAAGCACTGAATAAAAAAACAACAAGCCCAATTATAAGCAAAAACAAAAATATCCTCATTTTTACATAGCCTTGTCTAACTTAAGACTTCATTTCTTCATTTTCTACAATTAAGCAATATCTGTGCCTTATATTAACTCAAAAATAAGAAATTAAAAATTAATCACTTACAACAATAACTTCCAGAATTGACATTTAACAGTCAAATAATCAATAATATGTTTCAGAAAAATATGGTGGATAACTACGATATTTTGTGGGATAAGAAAATGAGCCAACGATTTGATATCTGGAAAGAAGTTGCAAAACACGATAAGTTAGACAAATTCATTTTTAACACTGTTCCAGAATGCCAAAAAGTAATATCGGACATCATATCCATCGAAGTACTATATTTCAATAATAAAACTCATTGTATTGAAATTTTCTACCGCAATGACACTAACACTACTCATCTTACCAATCACTTAATGATAGAAAGCGTTACCCTTTCGAATTTGAAAGGAATCCTCATCGAAAAAAACAGAGTATTTCACAATAATAAAAAGCACTCAACTATACACAACATCTTAAAAGAATTTTATTATCCTTCAGACCTTGAAAAAGTTGTTTATGCTCCACTAATTGCAGATAATGAACTGATAGGAATATTAATAGGAAGAGCCAGAAGTAAACACCACATAACACCCAGATTAACTAACTTTTTTTCTACCTTAATAGAACCATTTACATGTGCCGTTATAAACCACCGACGAATATTTGAATTAGAACTTATAAAGAAAAAAGAGGAAGCAGAAAAGATAAAACTACTTAGAAAATTAGGGAGGGAAAGTATTACCGAGAAGATAATAGGAGAAAATACAGGACTAAAAACAGTAATGGAACGGGTAAGATTAGTAGCTACCTCTGATATCCCTGTGCTTATACTGGGAGAAACAGGAACGGGTAAAGAACTCATAGCAAGGGTAATTCATAACTTATCCCCGAGAGCAGAAGGACCTATTATTAGAGTAAATTGCGGAGCAATTCCATCGGAGTTGGTCGATTCACAACTTTTTGGACACGAAAAAGGCTCCTTCACTGGTGCGGTAGAAAGACACATAGGATGGTTTGAAAGGGCAGACGGAGGAACGCTATTTCTCGATGAAATAGGAGAACTACCACTTCAAGCACAAGTTAGACTACTTCGTATCTTACAAGATGGCTGGTTAGAAAGGGTTGGGAGCCACGAACCTATTCATATAGATGTCAGATTGGTTACCGCTACAAATGCAGACTTAGCCCAAATGGTTGCAGAAAAAAGATTCAGAGAAGATTTGTTTTACAGAATTTCCACATTTCCTATTGTGTTGCCTCCATTGAGGGAAAGAAAAGAAGATATCCCAGAATTAGCACGATACTTTGCCGAAAAGTCTGCTCAAAGATTCAGCCTCCCGGTAATATACCCTACTGATGAGGACATAAACTTACTTACTCAATATCCCTGGCCCGGAAATGTCCGAGAACTTTCCGCAGTAATCGATAGAGCAGTAATACTTGGAAATGGTAAAAGACTTGAAATAGCCAGAGCCTTAGGCCTATCAAGCAATGAAAGGTATACAGCCCCCGAAAATTCCATCGAGAAAACTCCCCTTGCCAATAATACTTTTCTCCCCCTTGATGAATATATAAGAAGATATATAATTCAAGTACTTGAACATACTAAAGGGAAAATCGAAGGAAAGGGAGGGTGTGCTGAAATCTTAAATATACACCCAAATACCCTAAGGGCTAAAATGCGAAAACTTAATATTAACTGGAGAAGTATCAAAAATAAGTACACTAAGAATTAATCCACTCCTATACTTACTTTTTCTTTTATACTATAATCTGAACTTATTTTCAAAAATCTATAAATATACCTCAAAAAGGAACAGTAAGGTCTTGTTGAAAATAAATAGAGATACGCATCATAATTAATAACATCTTCTTATAGATAAAATAATTTAGACTCTATAGAAGGGGAGAGAAATATGCTCAGCAAAGAAGAAATAGAAAAATATAGAACAATTGCTTATGAAATGCTAAGAAATCAGGGAATAGTAGTTACTGAAGAAGAGAAAAAGCAAATAGAAATAGCAGATTTTGGCCTTAATCAATATGAAAAAATTGGTTTGGCTATACTTGTATACGTAAATACCGATAGGTATTGTGCAAAAGAACTCATAATGCTCCCAAAAATGATTTGCCCAGAACACAAACATCCCCCAGTAGGTAATGACCCCGGAAAAATGGAGACTTTCAGGTGTCGGTGGGGAACAGTTTATTTATATACTGAGGGAGAACCTACTCCATATCCCAAAGCACAAATTCCTGAAGATTCAAAACAGTACTTTACAGTATGGAAAGAGATTATTCTAAGACCTGGAGACCAATATACTATCTCGCCTAATACACTTCATTGGTTTCAAGCGGGGGAAGAAGGGGCAATAGTTTCCGAATTTTCAAGCACGAGTAGAGATGAATTAGATATATTTACGGATCCGCGAATAATCAGGGTGCAGAAATGAAATTTGTTATTTGTTTCACGAGTATTTTGTTAACGCTTTCACAAACTATATTGGTAATTAAAAATCAATGAGTTAATTTGACTTGAAGGTCAAAAACTTGATACAATAAAAACAAATAAAACAATTTTAACTTGAAAGAAAGGTGTATGAATAAAATAAGAGAAAGATATCAAGAATTGTTAAAGAAAGCAGAAGACTACAGACAAAGTCTAAACTATAATGAGAAGATAAGAATAAGAGTTGGCTCTGCTACATGTGAGCACGCTGCAGGTTCACTTGTGGTATATGACGAATTTCAAAAGCACATAGCGTCATCTGGGCGAAAAGATATTCTACTCGAGAAAACAGGTTGCACCGGGAGATGTAGTTGCGAGCCGATAGTGGGTGTATTTGTACCCGGAAAGTTTCCTATCAAGTATCAATTAGTAAACCGAGAAAAAGTACATAAAATCTTTATGGAACATATTGTTAACGGTAATATTGTAAAGGAATACGTCCTTGACCAGGCACCTGATTCATGTAAATATCATGTATTAATGTGTGATGGTTCTGGGTGTGGGAGCGCAATAGAAAGTGGAATACGATTCATATTTGAAATGAAATTAGAGGAGACAAGGTTAACTAAACAAGATATACTATTAACTTCCGTAGGATGCCTCGGATTTTGTACTCAAATTGAGAAGACAGGTAATTCTGTACAAATCTTAGTTAGACCCGACAATGTTATATATAGAATTCATACGCCTAAAGATATAGATGAGATTATAGAGAACCATTTTAAAAATGCCAAGATAGTTGAGAGACTGTTGGTTAAGGACAGACCCATAAGTCAAAGGTTTTACAACCTTTATGGAGATGTAGCCTTTTTTAATAAACAAACAAGGATAGCCTTGCGAAATGCTGGGGTGGTCAATCCTGAAAATATATATGACTATATACATTACAAGGGCTTCCAGGCTTTAACTGATGTTCTCGAAAAAGGCAGTCCTGAATGGGTAATAGAGCAAGTTAAGATTTCAAAATTGCGTGGAAGAGGTGGTGGAGGATTCCCAACTGGCATAAAATGGGAAAGTGCAAGGAAACAAGAAGGAGATGAAAAATACATTATTTGCAATGCAGATGAGGGCGACCCTGGTGCTTTTATGGATAGAAGTATGCTCGAGTCTGACCCATTTAGTATTGTGGAGGGAATGATTATAGGGGGGTATGCCATAGGTGCTAAGAAAGGTTATTTTTACATTAGAGCAGAATATCCACTTGCTGTAGAAAGGATAGAGAATGCAATAAAAGAATGCAGGAAACACAATATCCTTGGTGAGAATATACTTGGTAGTGATTTCAGTTTTGACCTTGAAGTGAGGTTAGGTGCAGGTGCCTTTGTTTGCGGTGAAGAAACAGCCTTAATACATTCTATTGAGGGAGAAAGAGGCCAACCCAGAGTTAGGCCCCCATATCCTACTGAAAAGGGTTTATGGGGTAAGCCTACAGTAATTAATAATGTAGAAACATTTGCTAATGTTCCGCCTATTATTGTTTATGGCGCGGAGTGGTTTAGAGAAATAGGTACAGAAAAGAGTGGTGGAACAAAGGTATTTGCACTTGCAGGCAAAATAAACAGAACCGGATTAGTAGAGGTGCCTATGGGTACTACATTGAGAAAGATAGTTTACGATATAGGTGGGGGTGTAGCAAGCGGTAAAAAAGCCAAAGCCATACAGACAGGGGGACCTGCAGGAGGGTGCATACCTGAGAAATACTTCGATACCCCAGTTGATTTTGATTCTTTGGCGAAACTCGGTTCCATTATGGGTAGTGGCGGTATGATAGTTTTGGACGAAGATGATTGTATGGTAGATGTGGCAAAGTTTTATATGGAATTCTGCCAAGATGAATCCTGCGGTAAATGTACTCCTTGTAGAGAAGGAACGAAAAGAATATTAGAGATTCTAACCAGAATAACAGAAGGCAAGGCTGCAGAAGAAGACCTTGTAAAATTAGAAAGACTTGCTAAACTTGTAAAGAAATCATCACTGTGCGGGTTAGGGAAGGCAGCTCCCAATCCTGTTTTGAGCACATTAACATATTTCAAAGATGAATATGTGGCTCATGTAAAAGATAAGAGGTGTCCAGCAAAGAGGTGTAGGGCACTAATTCACTACGAAATTAATCCTGAAAAGTGCGTAGGGTGCACGATGTGTGCCAAAAATTGTCCCGTTGGGTGCATTTCTGGTAATAGAAAAGAACCACATGTTATTGATACATCCAAATGCATAAAGTGTGGTAGATGCTATGAGGTCTGTAGATTCAAGGCTGTCATGAAAATTTAACTTAACACAATAAATATATATGAGGTAATAAATATGAAAGATACCAAAACAAAGACTAAATTGGTAAACATACTCATAGATAACAAAAAGGTTTCAGTTCCTGAAGGAACAACTGTACTTGAAGCGGCTGAGAAGATTGGGATTAACATTCCAACTTTATGCTATCACCCCAATTTAAGTTTACTTGGAGCCTGCCGAGTTTGTATTGTCGAGGTAAAAGGAATGGATGCTTATTTAACTGCTTGTAGCGCGAAAGTATGGGAAGGAATGGAAATAAAAACAAATAGCCCGAATATAAGGCAGGCAAGAAGAGATATAGTAGAACTTATTCTTGATAATCATCCAATGGACTGCCAAACGTGCGAGAGAAATGGAAACTGCGAACTTCAGAACCTCGCATATTCATTAGGAGTTAGAGAAAGACTTTTTGAAGGTGAGAGAAAACACTTCCCGATTGATGCAAGAAGTAAATCTGTAGTGCGTGTCCCGGAAAAGTGTATATTGTGTGGAAGATGCGTAAGGGTATGTGCAGAAGTTCAGGGGGTTTACAACTTAAGTCAGCACGGTAGGGGATTCTATACCCAGGTAATGCCTGCTCATGGTGCAGGAATGGACGAGTCTGTGTGTATACAGTGTGGTCAATGCATAATGGTATGTCCTGTCGCAGCACTTGTAGAAAAGTCGCATACCGAGAAAGTATGGTCAGCATTAGCAGACCCTAAAAAACATGTTGTGATACAAACTGCTCCATCTATAAGGGCGGCTATAGGAGAAGGCTTTGGAATGGAGCCAGGAACACCCGCCACAGGTAAAATGGTAACTGCCCTGAGATTGCTCGGTTTTGATGCTATTTTTGATACAAACTTTGGAGCAGACTTAACAATAGTCGAAGAGGCTACGGAATTTGTTAAAAGGCTAAGAAAGAAAGAAAAATTACCCTTACTTACAAGTTGTTCTCCCGGATGGATTAACTTTCTTGAAAAATTTTATCCTGAGTTAATTCCCTATGCGTCAACTTGTAAGAGTCCAATGAGTATGACATCTACTCTTACAAAGACTTACTACGCTGAGAAGAAAGGAATAGAACCGAAGGATATATTTGTAGTTGCGGTAATGCCTTGTGTTGCAAAGAAGTTCGAAGCGGAGAGAGACGAGCACAAATCACCTGATGGATATCCATATACTGATGCGGTATTAACCACTCGTGAACTAATCTGGATGATAAAATGTTACGGAATTGATTTGAAAGACCTGCCAGATACCGACTTCGACGACCCATTAGGTGAATCGAGTGGAGGTGCGGATATATTTGGTACTACAGGCGGGGTTATGGAATCTGCTCTTAGAATGGCTTACGAAGTTCTAACGGGAAATCCACCCGAAAAGATGGAATTTAACGAGGTAAGGGCAGTAGAGGGACTTCGAGAGGCACAGTTAAACATTGGTTCACTTACACTAAATGTTGCAGTAGCAAATGGCTTGACAAATGCAAAAACTGTGTTGAATAGGATTATAAACAATGAAAAAGAATATCACCTCGTAGAGATAATGGCTTGCCCTGGTGGGTGCATTGGGGGTGGAGGTCAACCGTATCCACCTAAAGGCTATCATTTCTTAGACCCTGAACTACTTGCTAAGAGGGCAAGTGCGTTGTATAAGATTGACCAAAGTAAAAAGATTAGGTCTTCTAATCATAACCCATCTATACAGAAAATATATAAGGAATATTTAGGAACACCTGGTGGCGAGAGAGCCCATCAGTTGCTTCATACACACTATCATCCAAGATTACCGAGAGGAATAAGATAATGTGCGCAAATAGTACACAAACAACATTAGACACCTGGAAAGAAGTCCAGGAGTTCGCAAAAAAAACTTTACCTCAGGAAATCATTGAATTTATTGAACAGAGTAAGAAAGAGCCACATCCAGAAAGCAAACTTATTAAAGTGCTACAGATGGTGCAGGAACACTTTGGATACCTCGGCAAAACCCAAATGGATGCGGTAGCGTATTTAATGGAAATTCCCACAGCAAAGGTAACGGGAGTAGCAACATTCTACCATTATTTCAGACTGGTTCCTCGTGGGAAGAACATGATTAGAGTATGCTTAGGAACCGCTTGTTATGTTAAAGGGGCAGAAAGAATAGTCGAAAAATTAAAAGAAGAACTTGGTATCCACTTAGGTGAAACTACTAAGGATAGCCTGTTCTCTCTTGAAGGTACTCGATGTTTGGGTTGCTGTGGTCTTGCTCCTGTAGTTGAGATTAATGGGGAAGTATATGGTCAGGTAACCCCTGATAAGGTTCCTGCTATTTTAGAGCAGTTTTATGAAAAGAGTGAATCATAAGAATTATGGAAATCAGAGTCTATAAAAATTATCAAGAGTTAAGTAAGGCAGGGGCAAAAGAAATATTTGCATATCTTGAGAAGAAGAGAAAGGCTGTCATTTGTGTTGCAACAGGAGAGAGTCCAAAGGGGATATATAATTTACTTACCTCGCGTAAAGAATTATTTAGCGAAACTGTCTTCTTGAAATTAGACGAGTGGGGAGGAATCCCACCGAACGACCCGTCTACATGTGAAAGTTATATTAAAAAGTTTATCATAACTCCTCTGGGTCTTACAGATGATAGGTTATTAGGTTTTAATACAAACCCGAAAAAACCAGACGAAGAATGTAAGAGAGTTTTGAAATTATTAGACTCTTTAGGAGGGATTGATTTATCTATATTAGGATTAGGTAGTGATGGACACATTGGCTTGAATTTCCCAGCGGAGAGTATTCCAGAAAGTATCCATACCGTTCCTGGAGAATTGCTAACGCACTCAATGCTACAAGATGCAATTCATAAACCTCAGTATGGTTTTACATTAGGTTTTAGAGAAATTTTGATGTCCTCTAAAATTATATTACCTGTAAGTGGGTCTTCAAAGCGAGAGGCTTTGAAGAAGTTTTTAAGGGGCGAACTTACGACTCAAAACCCAGCATCTATCTTAAGATTGTCACAAAATCTGATTGTCCTTTGTGATGAAGAGGCGTATGGTAGTAATTAAGAGACACTAATTCTTTCTACTCCATGCACTTCAAGGACAAGGTCACACCCATAGGCACCTGCCGGAGTTTGAAATCCTGGTTTGAATTGGTCTTTCAATACTTTAGATGCTATTAGTACAGATGTCTTTGATGTAAGAGTATATCCATCAGGAGTCTTCAATCTTGCCTCTTTGTGGTCTCCCGATGAATTTTCAACCTTACCCCACACCAAGGAATAGTTTTTCTCTCTTTCTTCGGCTGATGGTCCCCCTTCTGGGACGAAATTTTTAAGGGTATTTTGGAGTAGGTTAGAGCCTATTATAGATTGCGATAATTTTACTCCTTTTAGAAGTATATTCATTCCAGGGGTTACAGCCATATATACCTCAATGTTTGGTATGCCGGTTGTGTAATAGGCTGAGCTAACATCTCCCCATGGGATAGTTACTGCCATTTTTGGACCTTCGCCAAAATCTATTTTCATTTTTTTGTAGGCAGGAGGGATAGTCAGAATTTTCCCGTCAACTCTAACTCTTCCACCTTTTCCTAAACTTTCTAATGCGGTAAGCATTGTGCCATGAGAAGGCTTTCCATTAGAATAAAAAGCAAGTATTAAGTAAGTAGCATCTGGAAGTAGATTCTTAAGATACAAAGCGAGACAATCTGTGGGAACTACATCAAATCCTGCTCCGGGAAGTAGCATTACTCCCTTCTCCTTAGCGGAAGAATCGCAGGTTGCAATCCATTCAAATACATCTATTTCTCCTGTTATGTCGATGTAATGTGTGCCTGAAAGTAAACATGCCTCTACCATCGGTTTTGCGGTATAAATAAACGGTCCTGCAGAATGAATTACTACTTTTACATCGGATAGATTATCTGCGATTTTATTTATATCGTCCAGAGAAAAAACTCTGTATGGGACATTGTATTTTTTTGAAATTTGTGACAGTTTTTCTTCATTTCTCCCTGCAATTATTATTGGTAGATGGTGAGAAAGCGCTTCTTCAAGGATTAACAAGCCAGTATATCCGTATGCTCCGTATATTA
>CAZZMK010000014.1:0-7475 GCA_964655185.1 uncultured Nitrospirales bacterium
TCTGTATCAAAAATCGAGTCGATTTATGCTTATGAAAGAATTCAAAGAGCAAAGTCAGGACAAATAGTGCAACTACCAGAAGACTCTGAATTCTTTGAAAAGTTGAAGAACAGCCCTCTCGGTCAGAAGTTAGGAGATAAATGTAAGCCAGGAGCCTGGGTCACTATCCCGTAATTTGACAATGCCAATTACCTCGGTTTTATTTTGCCTAATACGGTATGGCTCCCTGGAGGTAAAGTGACTTCCTTAATTTCCAGTACTATCCCGCTTTCCGTCTTCACTCTTAAGTTGTAAATGCCTGGTGGCAGGAGAGCAAATGTAACATTTCCATTTTCATCCGTATAACCATCACAAGGCCACCATGGACCATATTTCGAATGAATCATCATCAAACCTACATTTTGTTTTGCAATAGGATTATCATCTGAATCATACAAAGTCATTTCAATTGCAGTAGACTCCAGCATAGTAATTGTCATATCCTGTAGCGAATCTGAATCTGTTGGTGGAATCTCATAAAAGTTGTTAGGAAAATATTTCAATTTAGGGTCCCACGCCCTTATGTATAGGTGTAAATTTTTAGGCACCCAGATTTCACTTATACCATCTTTACCACTTAAATTACCCCACGCAAGGGGCTCATCAAATGCATTAGGTTTGAGCGTGGCAATTGCACCTACATTTTCAATGGGTAAACCAGCTGAATCAATAATCTTTACCTTCCCGTAAACTTTACCATCATGCTTGAGACCACTTAAATCTCCAGACTCTTTTAATTCTGACTCAATATTTTTGGTCACTTTCAAACCGTCACTCGGGGGAGCAGTATCCTTAGATGTAGCCACGTCCCTTGATGAACAGGAACTCAACACAAAAATTATTGCTATAAACAAAACAATCAATCTTCCCATTATATCCCTAAACTTCCTCTCTTACCCCGAATTGGTGCTTATATAGTTGATAGTACATCCCCTGCCTCTTTATAAGTTCCTCGTGTGAGCCTGTTTCAACAATTCTACCCTTATCCAGCACTATGATTCTATCTACGTTTGTGATTGTAGATAACCTGTGAGCAATAATTATGCTTGTCCTATCCTTTAGGAATTCAGCAAGTGCTTCCTGAATATACCTCTCACTTTCTGAATCGAGATTCGAGGTTGCCTCGTCTAATAACAAAATAGAAGGGTTCTTTAATATTGCTCGTGCAAGGGCTAATCTCTGCCTTTGCCCACCTGAAAGCAACTGCCCAAATTCACCTAAATTACTATCCAACCCATTTGGAAGTTGCATTACGAAATCATAGGAGTAAGACATTCTAAGTGCTTCATATATCTTCTCATCAGGAATATCATCCCTCCCACCTGTAAGATTTTCCCTAACAGAGCCCGAAAAAAGCACTGTTTCTTGAGTAACTATAGCAATTTGGTTCCGCAGACTCTCTAATGTGATTTTCCTAATATCAACTCCATCTATCATTATTGCACCTTCAAGCACATCATAAAAACGGGGTATTAATTTCATTACTGTAGTTTTACCCGCACCACTTGGTCCCACAAGTGCAATCCTCTCTCCTTTCTTAACCGAAAACGATATATTATCGAGAACTCGTTTCTCTCCATCATAAGAAAATGAGACTTTATCAAAAATAATCTCTTTAGATAAAGGTCCAATCTCAATAGCATCGGGAGCATTAACTATAGAGGGTTTCAAATCGAGAAATTCGAATATTCTCTCTGCACTTGCCACACTCGTTTGAATTAAATTATTCACAGTAGATAGTTTCCGAACGGGGTCCAAAGTCATAGCAAGTGCTAAATAAACTTGGAAGAGGTCTCCTAAATCGAGATTATATGCAATCACTCTATAGCCACTGAACAAAACAAAGAATGAAAAGCCAACCACAAGAATAAATTCCGTTATAGGTTCAGTCGCAGAATCCGCCCTTACCATCTTACTAAGATATCTGCGAAGTTTCTGGGCTTCCAAATTGAACTTGCTCTTCAAAAAATCTTCTAACCTAAAGCCCTTTACTATCACTATACCTCGAGTTGTTTCATTGACCAGTGAGGCAAGGTTAGCCACCTTCATCAATGAACGCCTCACACTTTTCCTTACATATAACCCTAATTGTATTAATGTATATCCAAGTGGAGGCAATACACATATCCCCACCAGAGTGAGCATAGGGTCTACCATTAAAGCCACACCCAAAAATGTAATAGCCTTAAACGGCTCTCTCAATGCTTTTATAAAGGCATTAGAAAGCCCACGATTAACCATGAATATATCGTTACTAAACCTTGCTACAATATCCCCTGAAGAATGTGCTTCGTAAAATTCTAAAGATTGTCTTAAGATATTCTCATACATTTGCTTTGAAAGGTCAATAGATATAAACGCTCCAACCGAACCAGCGAAGTATTCCTGAAGGAATCGGGCACAACCACTTATAAATGTTAATACTATTACCAAACATACTGCCCAAAACAGGGCTAATAATTTCCTTTGCCTCATAGTAGCCACAAAATTTAAAAATCTATCTTTCCAGCCCGCAGGTTGTGTGTTGAAAAACTTATGAACTTTTACATCCCATTTCTCAATGTCTTTCGCATATCTCAGTGCGGGGTCTTCTTCTCGCTGGTTGAAATCTCCTTTTAGCGTCGATTGAGGCTGATATAAGGTAATTTTAATAGCCGTCCCAAGGCTAACTATCATAGTTCCAAAAGAGAAAGCTATAACTAACGATAGAAGTACCGCTATTCCCAAACGCGCTTTGTAGGCAAGAGCATATTTCATTAAGCGGGCATATACCCGCCACCCCGAACGAGTTGCAGGCTGTGTTACAAAGTTTCCGCCATCTCCCGAGATAATTTCCATTGTCTTTAACTACATAAAAAGTGTCTGTTTACGAGTATTGATTTCAGATTTCAATAACTTACTCACCTTTTTACCATACTATTAAGTTTTTTTACCACCTCCTCAGCCTCTGTCATTATATCTGCAACTATCTCCGCAATACTTTTAATCTCATTTATCCTCCCAACCACCTGTCCGCAGGCAATACATCCTCTATTAATATCACCGCTAAGATACGCTTCTCTTCCTACCTTACCTGAGATTATTGGTAACAGTTCCTCAAGCGTAGCACCTTGCTCTTCCATTCGAGCAACAGTCAAAGCCGCTTCATTCTTTATAATCCTTGCAGGATTCCTAATTGACCGCTCCACAACAATAGTATCTGTCTCCTGCGCCTGAACAAGCCATTTCTTAAAATTATCGTGAACAGGGCACTCTTTCGATGCCATAAATCTTGTACCCATTAAGACAGCCTCCGCACCTAAACTAAGTGCTGCGACCAACCCCTTACCATCACAAAAACCCCCCGCGGCTATAACCGGGATAGATAGGGACTCTACAGCCTTTGGCAACTTAACTAAAGTAGTTACATCATCTAAGCCTGGATGCCCACCACATTCATACCCAACAATAGTAACTGCATCCACCCCGATACTCTCCGCCTTCTGTGCATACTTAACAGCAGGAACTTTGTGAATGACCTTGACACCTGCAGATTTTAACTTAGGCAAATAAGGTTCAGGATTTCTACCCGCGGTCTCAACTGCTGGTATCCCCTCCTCACATACAACATCCACATAAACCTCTGTCATATCATTAGGCATTATCACAGGAAGCATAGAAATATTAACACCAAAAGGTTTATCAGTCATATCTCGCGTTCTTCTAATTTCTTCTCTAAGTTCCTCTCCCGAAGAAAAAGACACAGCAGTAATAAACCCAAAACCACCCGCATTAGCAATTGCAGATACCATCTCAGCCCTTGCCAACCATTGTAGTCCTCCCATAAGAATAGGATACTTAACGCCCAACATCTTCGTTATTCGCGTTTCAAATGTAAACATATACCATCCCTCCACAAAAATTATGGAATTTAAATTTACTCACTCTCGTTAGAATCCTCCGATTCTTCTCCTTCGAATTCATCAAAGCCCATTTCTATATCTTCTTGCTTATTTATTACCCCGACTATATTTCCATGAACTAAGTTTAGCACCTCTGCAAGATGAGAAGACACTTCCGCCGTTACTTTCTCTTCTGATGAGGGATTTTTCTGTTCTTTCTTACTAACCTTCTGCGTCTTCCCCTCCTTATCTCTTTCCTTCAACTTTACTTGCTCAACCTCGTACCTTAACTTATTACAAACCCTTTTAAATACCTCTAAGGACTCTCCATTTTTTAACAACTCTGCTAACTCTTTGCTACCACCAGGAACATATAATATTAATGTCTTTTCTCTCTCATCATAGGTTGCTGATTTTACTTTAGAAAATCTTGAGGCAAACACAACGTTTTGATTACATAGTAAGTTAAATATCACACTCCACAGCGGTTTCCCATAATGTTCAGAAATTATTTTAGGAGTTGATATTTCCTCCCTCACTTCTCTTGATAAACTACTCGGTGTATCATACTGTTCTGAAGTACAACCAACATTGGAACTTATATATGCTACCCCGCCGTTTACATCTCCTAATCTATCATTTTTTTTTACAGTCTGGTCTATTTCCCTCTTACTCGAATCTGAAAAGGTACCTCCTTTTAAGTACTCTTCGAGACTTATTAGTTTTTCCAACAGATTTTCTATAGAAATCTCTGCCCCCACCTTACAATATTTTACAAAGAAGGCTTCAAGAACTGTTCTGTGTGAAATCTGAGAAGTAAAACTCTGAGAAATACCAGCCAACTGTTCAACAAGCCTTATAAGTTGAACTGTTGTAAAACCTTCGGATAAAGACTTTAGTCTATCTATATCTTCCTTAGGTAAACATAATACGTCAGGATTATGCGTTGCCTTAAGGACAAGCATATTTCTGAAAAAACTTATTACTTCATCGATGAATAGATACAAATCCTTACCGCTTACCGTAAGGTCATCTATTATTTTTAATATATCAACTAACTTTCTGTCTCGAACCGCTTCCACAAATTTGGAAATTTTATCTGCTTCGATAAGGCCTAATACATCTTGCACATCTTTATAAGTTATCTCCCCTTCACAATAAGTCATAAGTTGGTCAAGTATACTCTCAGCATCTCGAACCGCACCATCTGCTACCCTTGCAATCGCATATAAAGCCTCTTTCGTCGCATTCCTTTTTTCCTCAGCAACTATCCTCTCCAACAATTTCACTATATCTGGAACACTCACCCTCCTAAAATCGAACCGCTGACAACGTGATATAATTGTAGCAGGAATCTTATGAGCCTCAGTAGTTGCAAGGATAAACACCGCATGAGATGGAGGCTCTTCTAAGGTCTTTAAGAGAGCATTAAAAGCAGACGAGGAAAGTTGATGAACCTCGTCTATGATATAAACTTTATATCTCGCATTTGCGGGTGCTAATCTGACTGCTTCTCTTATTTCTCTTACATTATCCACACTATTGTTAGATGCTCCGTCAATCTCTTGAACATCCAGATTATTCCCCTCACTAATACTTTTACAATTTGCACATTCATCACACGGAGTAGGCGTAGGCTTGTCATATGTGAGGCAATTCAAAGCCTTCGCTAATATACGAGCAGTTGTAGTTTTTCCTACCCCCCTCGAACCGATAAAAAGCAAAGCATGATGAATTCTACCCGAAGATACAGCATTCTTTAAGGTTCGCGTGATATGTTCTTGCCCTATTACTTGGTCAAATTGTTGGGGTCGCCACCTGCGAGCAATTGCAAAATATGTTCCATCCTTTTGCGGTAGCATTTAAGAACCTTTTACACCTAATTATAATACCAATTCACCTATTAATAAAATAGTGCTCGCGCACCCTCTTTCGAACGGCATACCCAGAACGGCCACAGAGTAGTTAGCTCGGGTCAGGCAACCCTACAGCACACAGGCTCAGCGGCTACGGCTGCTTCCTTCCGGACCTGACCGGGTTCACCGCCTACCTGTTGAGTAGGACCCAACCGTCATCGCTACTTGCTCTGCGCCTGCTAAAGGGCATACCGCCCTCGAGAGGGAATTCAGCCTCGCTAAAGCGGATTTGCGAGTACAGGAACGCCGCTACGTTCCCGCCTAGCGCGAGCACCTATTATTATAACGTTTCTACTCCTAAAAGGCAAGCAAATTATTTCCTCCTAAATGAATATTTCCTATACCAAACCATTAAGGGTAAACCAAATTAATATTCAAGTTTTAACATTTTTCTTAACTTCCTAATCGATGGAAGATGAGTAGCGTTCAAAAATGCTGGCAAAGCCTTAAGTGTTCCAAGCACAGACCTTTTCTGAGACCTATATATCAACCTCATTGCAGTTATTGGCATTAAAACAAACCTCGCAAAAATATCAACAATACTCACAACTATCTTCCATAGGTTAGAATTCGGTGATTTTCTCAATCTCTCAACCAACCATAATGTGAGTCTTGACGGAATAAAGCACGCTGAACGAATCAATTTATTCTCAACCGATGAATTCCATAAAAAAATATCTTCATATTTCAAGTAGTTATCATCTATAATTTTTTCTTCAATTGCTTTCTTTCTAAGTTCAGTACCGGGATAAAATCGCAAAGAGAAAAATAACGGCATAAATGGTCCAGGTGTATTTGCCAGCGTAGTAGCAGTATTCAATAAATCCTCCCTTGTCTCGAATGGATTATCGAGTATCATATCGTAATATACTCCAACAGGATATTTTGAAATAATCTTGGCCGCCTTTATAAATGTTTCAGACTTAGTTGGACGCTTATAAATTTCTAAGCAGGTCCTATCGCTACCACTTTGTAGCCCCATATTAGCCCATGTCATCCCAGCATCCACGAGCAAACTCATCCGCTCATCTGACACCTCTCTCGCCGTAGTTTTAGCAATGAAAGGCAAACCAATTCTCTTTTTATATTGCTCACAAAACTCCTTAATGTATTCCATATCTGAGGCAAAGAAACAATCATCTATTATGTCTACATAAAGTATAGGTGGTCCCTCTTTCATAGCCAATTCTAATTCTTTCATTACATGTTCCACACTTCTTTGACGGATAGGCCATTTCCCATAAAGATTCCGTAGAAATCTATTACAGCAATAAGCACACCCGTAAGGACACCCCCGCGAAGTCATTATTTTGTATACTTGTCCCCTATATCTTTTATACCTCATTAAATGCTTAATCTCAACAGACTCAATTTTATTTCCTACATCTACATAACTTCTTTCTGGAATCTGCCGAAGTGGAGGAAGAGAATCAAGGTCAGTTAACAACGGATTTAGTGGATTCTTGTGAAACTCTCCATCATCAGAAAAATACGCGAGGTTATTGACCTTTTCTAATTCATACTTACCGCCCCCATTTTTTACAATATTCAAAAAATCAAGTAAAGTATATTCTCCCTCCCCCAAACACACGAAATCCGCTACTTTTGCACATCGTTCTGGCTCAGTTGTGGGCTCTAT
>CAZZMK010000015.1:0-8720 GCA_964655185.1 uncultured Nitrospirales bacterium
AGAAATTTTTAGTAAGTCTTCAAAAATCACTTCTGATTTCAGAAGAATAAATATGATGGAAGTAAAATCACTCGGTTTTTTCTCCAATGAAGCAAAAGGTATACGGTTAAAACTCAAACTCCCAAAACCTTTTCCGCTCCAACACAAGATATATGTAAAAGGGGATTATGATGATGAAGCAAAGTTAGTAAATCTTTCCAGCAAAGAGGTATGGACACCTTTCGTAAAAGGTTCAGTAGCATATTTATACTATTGCAAACCTTCATCATCAACCGTAGATTTTTGCCCTGTTCACATCTCTGCTTACGCATTTATATTTAAAGACCCAGTAGATGAACTTGCAAAGGTAGCAACCTGTTACGAAGATGTTATGTGCTATCCTCCCTGGGATAGTATGAGTTTAGGTGTGGTCGGCTTAGAAATAATCAAAAACTACTCTTCTACATTTTGTACTGGTAGTGTATTAAGCAATAATGACCACGCTACAGTTTCGAATTTTATTCTCACTGCAAACCATTGCGTATCTAATCAACAAGAGGCAGACACTGTCGAATTTATATGGTTCTTTCAAACCAATGAATGCAATGGCTCGGCCCCCCAAAGGACATCCGTGCCTACTACAACTGGTGGAGCAACTTTACTTGCTACATCACCAGTCTCTACTGGAACAGATGTAACTCTTCTGCAAATGAGAAACTCCCCCCCTGACAACGTCTACGAATTTGGGTATGCAAACTATCCTGTAGATATAAATACTGATATTGTGGTTATACATCATCCCGGAGGTTCATACAAAAGAATTTCCTTTGGGAAAACCACAAATAGTGGTAGTCCATCTTACGACAATACAAACTTACAGCCTCTGAATAGATTTTACGAGGTGAAATATAATCTCAGTAGTACCGAAGCAGGTTCATCTGGTTGCCCACTAATTTTAGCGGAAAGCGGATTAGTCATAGGTCAGCTATGGGGTGGGACTGCAAGTTGCAATGCTATGGACGAACCTGATTACTATGGGAGATTTGATGTAAGTTATCCAATCCTCGAGCCTTTTCTACCCATAGCAGAAATTAATTACGATGTAGACAACTCAGGTGAAATTGATGAGAATGACCTAAACCTTGTTGTAGACTCCTCACTTGGAATAAATTACAGTTTATCTACTGATTTGAATAAAGATGGTAAATTTAATGCTTCGGATATTCAATTAATCTGGAACAAATTAGTAAATCGATAAGTATTATGGGCTGTGTGAAAAGTAGTTTTTACAAAATAATTTTCTTGACAATCACTGTATCATATATTGCCATCGGCAAACCAGTCTTGTGTGAATCTAATCCTCCACAAAACTTATCAGATTTAACAAAATCTAATACTTCCCGATACCAAATACTCGAGTTATGGGACCAAAGGTCTCCTATAAATCAAGATTATTTACTAAAAGGTGTGATTTTTAAAGATATAAATACCAACATGATAAATGAAGCGTATTATCTTAACAACAAACTATTACCTCCAGAAGAAGTTGAGAAATTAGGGGTCCAACACAAAAAGTATACTTCAATTAAAGAACTATCTATCCCATCTGAAAAAATGATTTCTATCTCTCCTAAAAATAATGTTGATACCTTATCCAATCTCGACAAAGTAAATGAGTTTTCCGCACTGGAGGATGTTGAGTTAATTACCCTGCCTCCGCTTAGTAAAGAAAAACTAGTTGAAGAAGAAGTAAAATCTCTGGTCAAGTTGGAAAAGGGTATATACAAAATAGGAATAATTGAAGAATTGCCTGAAAAAGTAAGAGTTATTGGTGAAAATCCATCCCATAGTTATTGGCAATTACTTCCTAATGGTAGTCTGCTCTGGGCAATTGATATAGAATTTCCCGAGAGTATAGGTATTAGAGTCAACATACTATCGAATACAACAACTTCCGAAAAAGTTGAATTTTGGGTTATTCCAATCAGTGCAAATACTCAACCAGTAGGACCATTTAATACAAAAGAAATCTTATCTCTATCAAACTGGTTACCTACTTGTTTCTCCGATAAAGTCAGAGTTATATGCTCGATACATCCCGAAGGAACTATAAACGAGGTTTACTTTGAAATTAGTGAAGTAATAGGTATATATCAGGACCCGATTCAGTTACTAACAAAAGCAGGCAGTTGTAATTTAGACTTTACATGCTATCCTGAATGGGCAAATGTGGGCAAAGGCGTTGTTGGCTTAGGTGTAGTGAGTTCACCTTATGCGCTTTTCTGTACAGGCACATTAATTGCAGACAACGACCCGTGTACTCAAATACCCTATATTTTAACTGCAAATCACTGCGTCAGTTCACAAAGTGGTTACAGAAGTGGGGACACAGTAGAATTTTATTGGTTCTACCAAACTTCTACATGCAATGGAACTCCCCCATCACTTTCTACTGTACCAAGAACCACCGGAGGTGCTGATTATCTTGCAGGAATGGGTGGAAATGCATACTACGGTGGCGGAAATGACTTCACACTATTGAGGATGCGAAACTCTCCACCCGAAGAAGCAGTATTTGTAGGGTGGACCACTGCAGTCATTGCAATAGGAACATCTGTTACAGATATTCATCATCCTTCAGGAAGTTACAAAAGAATAAGTTTCGGCAAAAAAACTAACAATCAAAATCCATACTCATATTACTACCACGAAGTAACCTGGGATGAGGGAACTACGGAACCAGGCTCATCAGGTAGTCCCTTAATGCTAACAGCCACTAAGCAAATTATTGGTCAATTATGGGGAGGTGGAGCCTCTTGTAGCACTCCAACTGAACCAGACTATTTTGGTCGATTTGATGTTACTTATCGTTTCGCACAGGATTTCTTAGAACCACCTGCAGTTAGTTTTTCAGAAACTTCATTTTTAATTGAAGAACAAAATTACACAAAAGAGATAACACTAACCCTTAATTTACCTGCAAGAAGTAACGGCGGAGAAGTTTCAATCAGGATAGAAACTACAAATGCCACAGAAGGAGTAGATTTTGCTCTAAGTTCACAAACAGTAGCATTTACGCCCAATTCCACGCAAAACAGTTTGAGTTTCAATTTATTTGACAACACACATACTGAGCAAGAAAAGAAAATAAAACTAACTTTGGAGAACCCTCAGTGCTTAAGACTGGCGGACGTCAACCTCTCATACGAAATTACCATTGTAGACAACGACCCTGATACCGACGGCGACGGATTATCAGATTATGACGAAATCAACGGGGTCTGGGGCTATCCTTCCGACCCATATAAAGTAGATTCTGACTACGATGGAATTTCAGACTACGACGAGATAATGGGAACACACGGTTATCAAACGAACCCAATAAATAGAGACACCGACGGCGACAGAGTCCCAGATTGGTTTGAGATACGATATGGTTCAGACCCGACCGACAATTTAAGTAATATCCCATTCGAAACAGTAAAAATCCCGTGGTTCATAAATGCGAGATAATTTCTTTAGTCCATAATTGTGGGAATATTGAGTTGAGAAATAGTAAGAATTTAAACATTGGGGTTATAAATTAAAGACCTTCACCATCAGTAAAATACTGGTCCATAACCAGGGCAGGAACTTCTTCCGCAGTAGGTCCTACTGGCTTTGCGGGAACACCTGCAACAGTAGTATGGGGAGGAACATCTCTTAGCACAACCGCACCTGCTGCTATTTTAGCGCCCTGCCCAACCTTAACATTACCAAGTATTTTTGCCCCGGCTGCTATCAGAACGCCATCTGCAATTTTGGGATGTCTATCTCCCCTCTCTTTCCCGGTACCACCGAGAGTTACCTCGTGTAACATAGACACATTGTTTCCAACTACTGCAGTCTCTCCTATAACTATTCCTGTACCGTGGTCCATTAGTATGCCCTTCCCTATTCTTGCGGCAGGGTGTATATCGATGCCAAACACTTCAGAAACCCGACTCTGTAAGAAAAGAGCAAGATGATACCTACCCCTATTCCAATAGTAATGCGCTACTCGATAGGCTTGGAGTGCTTGGAAACCCTTAAAGTACAAAAGTGGCTGGCAAAATAATCTGCATGCAGGGTCGCGGTCATGCACCGCTACAAGGTCTGCTCTAATAGCCTCACCAATTCCCTTTTCGTTGGCAAATGCTTCATCAATAAGTTCCCTCAAACTTATTGAGGGTAAAGTTAAACTTTCAAGTTTACTCGCTAAATGATAACTTAAAGCATCCTCCAATGTCTTATGCGATAGGATTGTGGAATTCAAAAAACTCGCCAGTAAGGGCTCACTCTGAGCACCTTCTTGAGCCTCTTCTCTAATTCTCGCCCAAATAGGGTCTGCTTTCTTCATAAACTTCCCCTTACCTTTGATAGAAATTTTCTTTCGGTAGACAATATTATCTTAAATATATAACATACCTTAAAATTAATAGATTTCAAAAATCTATTCGGCTGACCTAATAACTATCCGCATTTCAGATTTTTCACTCGCTTTCCGAAACGCCTCTACTCCCTCATTCAAGGGATATACAGAAGATATATATTTTTTCACATCTATAAGTTTCTGCCCTATTAGAGATAAAGCCTGCCTATGGTGCCGTGGAACAGAACCATGCGTTCCGGTTACTAACAATTCTCTATAATGAATAATGTTAGTATCGAGAGTTGGTCGAACGGAATCAGGCGGTAAGCCTCCGAAGAAATTAACCCTACCTCGTCCTCTCACAAAAAACAGTGCGTCTAATTGCGCCTCGGGTGAAGAACAGGCGGTTATAACGACATCAGCACCTAATCCGTAGGTTTCCTCTTTAACTCTTTGTTTGATATCCTCCTCGGTTGATATGAGAACAACATCAGCCACTTTGCTAACCACATCCATTCTCTTTCTTGACCTCAAAACTGCTATTACTTTTCCTGCGCCCATTCTCTTAGCCACTTCCATAATCATACACCCTATCGGTCCTCCGCCAATTACTACTACAGTTTCACCGAGGTTCACACCACACAATTCCAAAGCATTCAAACAGCAAGCCAAAGGTTCCGCAAGTGCAGATTCTTCATAAGAGACACCAGGAGGAATTAAGTGAACGGGTCCGAATTCTACAACTAAGGGATTCAATAAAACATATTCAGCGAAACTTCCCGCAAACTGATAGCCCATTGCATAGTTCGTTTCACATACATTTCCAATACCTGCTTCGCAATATACACATTTCCCACATGGCACATCAGAACCAATTGCTACCTTGTCCCCAACCTTGAACTTAGTTACTCCCTCACCTACTGCAACCACTTCTCCTGCAGATTCGTGCCCAAGTATGGCTGGCATTTTTACTCGAGGATTGCCATAATTCACTATGCGTATGTCCGACCCACAAATCCCACAGGCATGCACCTTCACAAGGACCGAGCCAGGTACTACTACGGGGTCTTCAACCTCTTTCAATACCAACTTCCCAATATCTTCAAGAACTAATGCACGCATTTCTCACTCCTCCTTATCAACATACATTACTTTAACAGCAAACACTCTCTTGTTGTACAAATCACTAAGCAAATTTTTAAGTTCTAACAAATCTACTTTATGAGTTATTAACTTCTCGAAGGGAATTCTATCTTTCTTCAATTCCTGAAGAACTACAGCCCACTCATTTTTAGGATATTCCAGTGTTGTAGAATTCCATACGCCAACAATATTAATTTCTCTCCTAAGAATCTGGCTATACACTTTAGAATCCAAATTAACTCTATCACTTGCAGGATTACCTACCAATATTACCTTCCCACTTACCCTCACACTATTAATTGCCATCTCGAGCCCTGAGGTATATCCCGATGCTTCAAAAGCCACATCAACACCTAAATTGCTTCTTCTTCGAACCCACTCCACAACATCTGGCTGATTAGCATCCACTAATTGTTGAAAACCAAGTTTTCGTGCAAACCTAAGTTTCTCTACCGACACATCCATCATCATCACAGTTGAGCCTGCTAACTGAGCCCAAAATCCTATCAACATACCTATAGTACCTGCTCCCACAATCAACACAGTATCTCCTGCAGTTATCCCCGCTTTCCTTACTGCTCTCAAAGCCACCGCTGATGGTTCTGTCAAAGCAGACAATTCAGGTGGTATCCCATCTGGAACTGGGATTACATTATCCCGAGGCACAACTACATATTCCGCAAAGGCTCCATCCCTCCTCGAACCTAAATAGTCATAATTGCTACATTGAGTAGGAAGCCCTGAATAACACGCCGAACATCTCCGACAAGGGATGAGAGGATACACAACTACATTTTTACCTACCCAATCTCTTCCTGACTCGGACCCTACTTCGACAACTCTACCCGAAAATTCGTGTCCAGGTATAAGCGGATATTTATATGTTCCATGCTCAAATATTCGTGGAATATCTGACCCACATACACCACACGCCCTTACTCTTACCAACATTTCATCAGGCTTAGGAAAAGGTGTAGGTACTTCTTCATATCTAATATCGCCCGGGGCATACAATCTTAATGCTTTCATATTTTCAACCCGAAAATGAGATAAGTAAATTACGATAAAAGTAGTTCAAAGAAAGTTTGATATATGATAATTTAATGTCTAACATAATTTAAACTTATTAGCAGAGAATTTCAAATAAAACTTAGTTTATACTATATGGTCTTCATGACTATTCTTTACAAAAATCTTAATTATTAAGGATATTTAGAGGAAAGCAAATTGGGTTTTATGCTCACGCAAAAAAAATTAACATCACTGTTTTTATTTCTTGCCTTAGTTATAACCTGCATAGAGAGGCACACACTTGCAGAAGCAATAACTAAACCTACAGAAATAAGGAGTAATTACATTTGGCTAAAGATAGACCCAAATAATGAAGGTGTAATTACTGAACTGGGTTTAATATCGCCACCTGACAATATTTCTGGTCCACTTGGAATGTTTCAAGAAGGATTCGGGGTAGGGAGTTTTTATGTTCCAAACCGCAAAATAAATGAGAAATGGGAACTTATACCGAGAAATGATGGGGTTAAAGAATTAAGATACACTTACGATTGCGAAGGTCCTAATATTCAGGGACTATCAGTCACTCGAACTATACTTATATCTCCCTACGAGGCAGGTATTACTATAAAACTTAAAGTGGCGAACAAAGGCGTCGAAGCACAGTGGATTGCACCTTGGGTAGCAAACTCTATAAACCCCGGGGGCAAGTGGACAGAGTCTGACAGGTTAGAAATTCCTACAACCGAGGGGATAATTAGAGTAACTCGAAGTGGACACTATTTAGCATCGAGGAATTGGGCGAGTTATACCGACCCAGAATTACTTGCAAACGTATGCTTGATATTCCACTCAGAACAATTACATTCTTTTCTTGCCGTTTGGGAGCCTCAGGAAAATAAGCAAGGTATACAATCTTGGTTTATCCCGATGGTTCTGAAACCAGGAGAGGAATGGAACACCATATATAAGTTATCTATAATGCGGGGATTAAGTCATCTAAATTTCGCATCGGAGGAAATATCCGCTCAAATCGATTACACTTCGGACCGCAAACTAATTTTACTTCTCTCTCCTAATCGTGCCCTCCAAAATATGTATATCAAAGCACGAATTTTAGGAGAAGACGGAACCGTATGGAAACTTCCTACGAAGAAATTTAGTTTCGAACCTAATATACTCATTCGTTGCACATACGAGTGGGAAGCACCCAAAGAAGGAAGATACGATTTCCTCGCAAAGATTGAGCAAGGTAATACCACATATTACCTTGGTAAGGAAACAGGTTCACCACACGGAGGGATAGACACTCAATTTATAGTAGGCAATCTACCCGCGCCGAAAACATCCGAAGAAACATTTCCCCCTTGGACGGATGCACCATACTCTCTTGACAAAAAGGGAAGAAGACTCACAAGAAATCTATTCGTAAATAGCAATACGATAAAAGGCTGGCTTGAAAACTCAATGTTCAAAATCTACCCAGAAGACAACCCTGAGCCAACAACAGAAAAAGTTCTAACCGAAGAAAAAATTGTTCTTGCAAGGGGCGAACGTGAATCATTTCAGATAGCAATAAGGAATAACTCTGACCAGTTAATGCATGCTCAACTCTCTATAACAGGTATAAAGAATCTCAACACAGGACTCACACTATCTAAAGATGCAATATCAGTATACGAAATAAAATTTCATAGGGTCACGATACCATCATATTACGAAGGTCCAACAGGATATTGGCCTGACTCATTATATCCTACTGAGAAGATAAAAATACCCCCTACATCCACTGGGGGATTCTGGTTAACTTTATACGCAGATGAAACTACCCCACCAGGTGATTATATATGTCAAATGGAAATTACAACTAATCTATCTGACCCAATTGAACTTGAATCTAAAATCAGAGTATTAGAATTTGCACTCCCTAAAATACCATTTCTAAAAACTGACTTCGGATTTTCCTGGGAAACTGCAATTAGAGGTTCTCGCTTTTTAACCGGTAAAGACCCAGATTTAAATCTACTGGCAACTGCTTATTTACTAAATGCTATTCAACATCGAGTAACTCTCAGAGAACTGTGTCAGTTCCCACTGCCTCAAACCACTAATTACGAAAAAGAATTAGACAGTCTCCTCCCCAAAATCAGAAAACTCCAAACAGCAGGTATAAACTTATTCTCTGTCCCACCAAAAA
>CAZZMK010000016.1:0-3734 GCA_964655185.1 uncultured Nitrospirales bacterium
ATCAAAAGAAGAAATAATCCAACTAAACAACCTTAAAAAGCCTTACATCCTTCCCGCAGGAAGAAAATTAAGAGTGCCGAAAGTACCCAAAGTAAGTTTCAACCAGTAAAACCACAATACTCACTTCTTTTACTCTACTTAATTATTTGAAATCATACAATTAGATGATATACATTTATACAAACATAGATATAAACAATTAGACCGGAGGAGAAAATTAAATGCTAACGAGTGACGATTTATCACGAAGGCGATTCTTATATGCAAGTGGTTCCTTAGTATTAGGAGCCACAATAACAAAATCGATAATGTCGGCTTCTGCTGAAAATACTACACCTTATCCACCGCTCAAAAAAGCAGTACAATGGTCAAATCTACCAAAAAATAAATCCGAGATGGAAAAATGCGAGGTAGCAAAGAGATGTGGATTCGATGGCGTTGAAATTCCTCCTCTCAGTGACGAAAAAGAAATAAAAAATATACTTGAAGCCACAAAGAAAAATAATCTCACAATTCACTCAATAATTTACGGTGGCTGGGATAAACCATTATCACATCCTGACCCGGGAGTAGTCGAAGAGGGGAAAAATCGAATCATAAAAGGTTTACAACTTGCAAGAGATGTAGGCGCGGATACATTACTACTGGTGCCTGCTGTCGTAAATGAAAAAGTAAGATACGAAGAAGCCTGGGAAAGGTCTACCAAAAATATCAAAGACTTAATACCATTCGCAGAAGAAAATAAAGTAATAATTGCTGTTGAAAATGTATGGAATAAATTTCTTCTCAGCCCATTAGAATTTCGCCAATATATAGACCAATTCAATAGCCCTTATATTCGCGCATATTTTGATATCGGAAATGTAGTGATATTTGGTTACCCTGAGGATTGGATTCGCACACTCGGAAACAGAATAGTAAAAATTCATGTAAAAGACTTCAAGCGAAACGGATACCAGTGGTGTTCATTGCCTTATGAAGGGGATGTAAACTGGGTTGAAGTTCGAAAGGCTTTATCTGAAATTAACTATACAGGCTGGATTACTGAAGAATTTCCTGGTGGTGACGAAGACTATCTGAAAGAGTTGTCCCGCCGAATGAGCCTTTTTATCCAGGGAGCGCCAAAAGCATAATCATATTAAAGGCTTATATACAAGAACTTATTTCTGCAATTAAAACCCTTTGTTTAGTTGCCCATAATACTTTTAATCTCTATTTACTGTTTTCCTACTTGGTTTAAACGCTCCCCATATAACTGCAAACTGGGAAACCACATCCTTAAATAAAAAACAAATCGGGCAGGGGAGTTCACTACTCCCCTGCCCGTAAGTCGCAAACTTCTATTGAATAACTTTGTTTAGTACATATCGTCCATACCTGGAGAACCACCAGCAGGTTTCTTCTCTGGCTCAGGAATCTCAGCCACGAGTACTTCGGTGGTTAGTAATAAGCCCGCTACACTCGCTGCATTTTGCAAAGCACAACGGACAACTTTAGTTGGGTCGATAATACCCGCTTTCAACAAATCTTCATACTCACCAGTTTCCGCGTTGTAACCGATGCTACCTTTCTTTTGCTTCACATTTTGAACGACAGTAGCACCTTCCTCACCTGCATTATTAGCAATCTGACGAAGTGGCTCTTCTAACGCTCTCTTCACAATTTGGGCACCAGTAAGTTCATCGCCTTCGAGTTTAAGTTCATCAATTGCCTCCTGGCAACGAAGCAAAGCCACTCCGCCACCCGGAACTATTCCTTCTTCAACCGCAGCGCGAGTAGCGTGCAAAGCGTCCTCTACACGGGCTTTTTTCTCTTTCATCTCTACTTCAGTTGCCGCACCAACATTAATCACTGCTACGCCACCTGCCAGTTTTGCCAACCTTTCTTGTAATTTCTCACGGTCATAATCAGATGTAGTTTCTTCAATCTGCTTACGAATCGAGTTAATTCTGCCCATAATGTCCGAACTCTTTCCAGCACCTTCAACGATAGTAGTAGTATCCTTATCAACTACTACTCTCTTCGCGCGACCAAGGTCGCTCAAAGTCACATTTTCAAGCGAACGACCAAGGTCTTCAGTTATTGCCAGACCACCTGTCAAGATAGCAATATCTTCTAACATAGCTTTCCTGCGGTCGCCAAATCCTGGTGCTTTAACAGCACAGCACTGGATGGTACCACGAATCTTATTCACTACCAGAGTAGCAAGAGCCTCGCCTTCAACATCTTCAGCGATAATTAACAACGGCTTGCCACTTTTCGCAATCTGCTCAAGCAACGGCAGTAAGTCCTTCAAACTTGATATTTTCTTCTCGTGAATCAGGATATAGCAATCTTCAAGCACACACTCCATTGTTTCAGTGTTAGTAACGAAGTAAGGAGATAGATATCCCTTATCGAACTGCATCCCTTCTACTATCTCTAAAGTGGTCTCTATACCTTTAGCCTCTTCCACTGTAATTGTGCCATCATTTCCGACCTTTTCCATAGCATCGGCGATAATCTTTCCAATCTCTTGGTCTCCATTAGCAGAGATAGTCGCTACATTTTGAAGCACCTCACGGTCATTCTTCACCTGCTTACTCATCTTAGCAAGACGGTCTACAACTGCTTCTACCGCCTTGTCAATACCACGCTTGATAGCCATCGGGTTGGCACCCGCAGCAACACACCTCATACCCTCACGGAAGATAGCCTCAGCCAATACCGTAGCGGTAGTAGTACCATCGCCAGCAGTGTCCGAAGTCTTAGAGGCTACCTCCTTAACCATTTGCGCACCCATATTCTCATATTTATCTTCAAGTTCAATCTCCTTAGCAACCGTTACACCATCTTTGGTCACTGTGGGTGCGCCCCACTTCTTCTCAAGAACTACATTTCTACCTTTAGGACCTAAAGTGGCTTTTACAGCCTTGCTAAGTTTCATTACACCCGATAATATTTTCCTTCGGGCTTCTTCACCGTATTCTAATTGTTTTGCTGCCATATCTCATCCCTCCTTTTAATTTTAAGTTTTTTAGTTAATCAATTTACTTTTCCTCAATCACAGCCAGGACATCATCTTCGCGAAGAATCACATGTTCCTCACCATCAATTTTCACCTCAGTGCCAGCATACTTGCCCATCAAAATCCTGTCGCCAGGCTTTACCTCAAGCGGTATCCGCTTGCCATTCTCATCAAGCCTGCCAGGACCTACTGCAATCACACGCGCCTCTTGGGGCTTCTCCTTGGCGGTATCCGGAATAATAATCCCGCCTTTCACAGTCTCTTCCGGTTCAATCCTCTTTACAAGAATTCTGTCTGCTAACGGACGAACTTTGGTAGCCATATCACCTCATCCTCCTTTTGTTTATGGTTAAAGGTTTATTAGTTAAGAAGTTTTTTAAGCCTGTTCACGAGGCTGTTTAATTGCCTCGTTTTATATAACGGATACAAAATCAACTTTGTTAGCACTCACTTATTGTGAGTGATAATAACAATTTCAAAATATAAAAGTCAAATTACACAAACAGGCTACTATAACCAAATTATCATCACATTTGACTAATTAAACCCCAATTATGGTAAAATATTACAATGGAAAAGCACGTAGAAAAAGTTTATACCATAAAGGAAGTCTCGCAAATCACTGGCGTACCTGTGTATAAAATTCGCCAGTGGGAAAAGCAAGTAAAAAAATTGAAACCTCATCGCCATAAAAAGAATAACTGGCGATTTTATACAGATAAAGAAA
>CAZZMK010000017.1:0-17271 GCA_964655185.1 uncultured Nitrospirales bacterium
CTACACGATTAAGATAATTTTTCAACTGTATTTGTTCAGCAAAAATACACCACCAATTTATTGGACAAACCTCACAATAAAACCTTAGATTAAAACCAGTTCAACGAAAAATTTATATTAAAGTTTTTTCAAATTTTGCCGATAAATAAGTATGAACGAATATGAGACAGTTGAATAACTAAAACTGGTTACACGCCGACCAGACCAACAGTCTCATGTTCTTGCCTCCTTGAGTGCGTCATAACCCCCGTTATGACGCATTCTCTTTTTTTTAAATAATTACATGACTCCCTACCTATTTCCCAAGTATGCTATACTGATATTAATGCATAGTACTGGAGACTTTGAATGGTATATTACAAGTGTGATGCATGCGGTAAGTCATTGTTGAAAAATGACTTAAGATACAAAGTTAAAATCGAAGTTATAGCAGTCTACGAAAAAAATGAAATTCATCTAAAAGATTTAATCCAAAACCATCAAGAAGAAATAGAAAAAATAATAAAAGAAATGGAATATATTACTGCAGATGAACTTGAATCTCAAATTTACAAAAGATTCGAGTTTGACCTATGCCCTGCCTGTCATAAAAAGTACATTTCAAACCCTAAAGCAGGCTTATACTTTCAATCTTCCAATGACAATACAGAAGAGTATAATACTGTCCGAGATTTTCTTAGAGAGATAATTGAAAATGGAGAGGAGAACAGGTAGACTCCTGGTGAAATAACACCAAACAAGTTAATTATTCAGAATTGATATAATTAATTCTGCGAAAAAACACTACCATTTTTTAAAAGTTTAGATATGGATGAAGAAACAAAAGAAAATATAAATACTCCAGAAAATGCAGAACCAGTACAAGAGGTTCCCCTTACCCAAATTGCGGAGCAGGAGTGGGAAAATAAAACTTACCAGGCAATAAATCTCTTTAAAGCACGCTCATATATAGAGGCTCTACCATTAGCACAAGAGGCACTACAAATTGCAGAAACTAATTTTGACCAAACAGACCCAAGGTATGCGTTAAGTTTAAGCAACCTTGCAGAAATATATCGGGGTATGAAAAAGTATAAAGAGGCAGAAGAATACGCCCAAAGAGCACTAAATTTAAGAAGGACCATATATGGAGAGGAACATCCAGAAGTAGCCAATAGTTGGCATGCATTAGGGGTTATATATCACGAGCAAAAAAAATTTGTTGATGCCGAAAATGCCCACTCAAAAGCCTTAGAAATACGGAGAAAATGTTTAGGATTCAGGCATCCTGATATAGCCCGCTCTCTATATAATCTTGCAGGAATATATTTAAGCACAGGTAGATATACTGAAGCAGAAAAATTTGCTCAGGAAGCGTTAGATATAAGAGAAAAAATACTCGGACCAAACCATCCTGATGTTGCGAACACACTCCAATTAATGGGAGATATATATAAGAGCAAAAATGACTTAGTCCTTGCGGAATCTCTTTATAGAAGAGTCCTTGAAATCAAGGAAATAACTTTGGGACCTAACCATCCCGAAATCGCACATACACTAAACACCCTTGGAGTTCTTTGCCACGAACAAGGGAAACTCAAAGAGGCTATTGAATATGCAGAAAAAGCGGTCCATTTATATCGTGTTATCTGGGGAGGTAGCAATTTAGATGTAGCCAGAGCACTTCACAACCTCGCTGGATACTACCGTACTATAGGAAAGTTCTACGACGCCGAAAAACTATATCAAGAAGCCCTTCTTATTAAACAAAACTTCCTCCCTCAAAATCATCCTGACCTTGCAGTAACAATGCATCAACTTGCAGAACTATATAAACTTTTAGGATTACCCCAAAAGGCTGAGGAATTCTCATCCCAGTCATTAAAAATATGGGAAAGTGTCTACGGACCCGATGATGTAAGAGTTGCTACATCACTATGCACTCTTGCAGAAATATTAAAGTATATGGGGAGATTGGAAGAATCGGAAAAGATTTACAAAAGAGCACTCGAAATATGGAAAAAACAATACGGGGCAGAACATCCTAACGTAGCAAGCACTCTTAACAACCTCGCTGAAGTTTACCGCTTCCAAGGTAGACTTATCGAAGCAGAGAAATACTACATTGAATCCATAGAACTCTGGCGGAAAATTTCTGGTCCCGACCACCCAAATGTAGCCACCGTCCTCGCTAATATCGGCGAACTCCGCCAGGCTGAACGGAGATACGACGATGCAGAAAAATATTTCCGTCAGGCTTTACAAATCCTCGAGAAAAACTTCGGAACTTTCAATAATGCTGTTGCCACTTTATATCATCTCCTCGGAAGACTATACGAACAACAAAACAGATTCCCCGTTGCTGAAAGCCTGTACAGGCGTGCTCTGGAAATTAGAGAAAAAGTACTGGGACCATTTCATCCCGAAGTCAGTTATATACTCAAGGACCTTGAAGAATTATACATTACCCAAGGGAAGTATACTTCTGCAGAACCTTTATACTTACGCTCCCTTGCAATATGGAAATCCGCTTTTGGGGAGATAGACCACCCCTACATTGCAAAAGCCTTAAACAACCTTGGAATCATTTACAAAACCCAAAAGAAATATACCGAAGCAGAAGACTACTATCTTAAAGCACTCGAGATGAAAAGAAGATTGTTCGGCTCTGAAAATATCGAGGTAGCAAAAACTATGAATAATCTCGCCGAACTCTATCACGAGATGAAAAGATTTAGTGAATCTGAAATATTCTATCAGGATGCTATTGAAATTAAGATTAAATGCCTCGGTGAGGAACACCCAGAAGTAGCCACAACCTACAATAATCTGGGTTTGCTATATCTTTCTTTACAAAAATATCCGGAGGCTGAAGAAGCATTTAATAAAGCCCTAAATATATGGAGGAAAACCTGGGGCGAGAAAGACCCAGCGGTTATCCTGGTCCTTAGAAACCTTTTATCCCTTTACATTCAAAGTGGCAACATACAAAAATCTCAAGAAATTAGAAACCTCATAGATAAACTCTCAAGTTAAATTAACATAAAATACATAGTCATTCGTTTAAAATGATAATAAGTATGAAGGAGTGGATATGAATATAAAGTTAGTTAATAAAATTCTGGTATTTTATGGCTTATCACTAATACCATTATGCTTATATCTATCTGCTTGTGGGAAACTTGGAGACCCTGACACAATAAAAATAGCCCGCATTGATAATGAATACATTACCCGCGGTGACCTCTACAAAATCCTAAGAGAAATGGATGACAAAGAAAGACCCAAAATCTCCAGCAAAGGAGATTTTTTGTTAGTATTAAATCAGTACATTGACCAGCGGATAAAAATACCATTAGGGAAAAAACTCGCAGAGGAAGGTAAAATAAAACTCGACCGAGAAATAGCAAGAGAACAATTTTTCAAACAATGTGGAGACGAAGAACAACAAATGCGAGAAATATGGGCTATGCCTATACCCGAAGGAGATACGATTACACCCTTAATGCAAGTATATAATCTCACCCCTGCTACATTGAGAGCAATGAAAGAATACATAGAACAAGAAACTGATAAGGTATACGAAAAACTATTAGGCGAAGAAGCAATAGCCTACCTCGTAGGCGAAGACCTCAAAGCAGGAAAAATTAGTATTACCAAGGAAGAATTAGAAAGGGAATATAATCTCAAAAAGGACCGTTTTCATTTATATGAAAAAATAAAATTCAGAGGAATATTTGTACCTACTTTTATTCCACAATCAGCCAAAATCGCCTCTGATTACAGAAGGCAAATTGACGACGGAAAAAACTTCGACGATTTAATAAACGAAATATTATCTCAAAAAGATTCTCTCTTAGCCTTGCCAGAGTTAAAGGAAATCAAAATAATAGAAAGTGAAATTGAAAATAACCCTAATTCAGTCCGCTTCCGTGGATTCTGGGCGGTAGCAGAGAATGCCCAGCCAGGCGATGTACTTGGTCCCGTATATCTACCTGAATTTCGAAGAATTGCAAAGGATGAGAAAGGAGTTACATACACAGAAATTATGCCCGATTCCTACGTCGTTCTTAAAGTGTTAGAAAGAGAACCCGAGCGAACACCTACAATCGAAGAAATAAAACACCTATTAGCACCACCTATACTTATAGCGAAAAAGATGGAAGAACTTAGGTCTTTACATAATGTAGAAATATACGAAGAAAATATTCCCGACCCTGCATCAAGTAGAGACCAATTTACTAACCCTTGGGAAGAACTATAAATTCAACTTTAAACCATAAAGGGATAAAATCTATGAATAACAAAGTTTCTCTATTTTTACTCACACTTTCTTTTGCTGTCATATCATCAATAGGCTTAACACAAACTCCTGTTGATTCATTCCTATCAGGTTTTGAAACCTTAAAGAAAGCAGAAACTTTTGACGCGACAGGTAAAATTATATATTCAGTAAACTCAGAAAAAGGACCTATTAATATTGAGCAAAACTTTCAAGTAGTCTCAAAAGGAAAAAATCTCTCTTTCCTCACCCTGAATACCCAAGATGGAAAAATTATGGTTTACAGAAAAGGTCCAAACCTCGTTATCTATTCAGACAAAGAAAAGAAATATGTGGAACGGCAAGTCCCTGAATCAGTCAAAGCCTTCAATATTCTCGGAGCCCCTGATATATTGGACTCTATAATATTTACAGAAAACTTCCAACCTTCCAACATAAAGGTCAAAAAGATTGAAGATAACACAACCTCAGATGAAAATCAATTTGAAGTAGAGTTCAAAGACGGTAGCACAGCAAACTTCTGGTTCAAATCTGGCAATACAATTCCTCTCTCCAAAATTGTATTACCTATTCCCAAATCCGAAATCTCATCAGGTGGGCAAAAAACCTTTCTATTCTCAGACTGGAAACTAAATCCTCCTGTAGATGATTCAATTTTCGAGTTCAATCCTCCGCCCGGAGTGCAAAAAATAGAGAATAAACCTCCTAAAGACCCTCTTCTCGGTAAAACCGCTCCTAACTTCACTTTAACAAAACTCGATGGTCAACAAGTTACACTTTCTGATTTCAAAGGTAAAAAAGTCATTGTCCTTGACTTTTGGGCAAGTTGGTGCGGTCCCTGCAGAATGGCAATGCCTTTAGTACAAGAGGTAAGTAAAGAATTAAGCGATAAAGATGTAGTATTCTTTGCAGTTAACCTTGGCGAAGATAAACAAACTATAACAACCTTCATAAATAAACACAATATACAAATTCCCGTGTTGATGGATAAGACAGGTGCAGTAGCAGGGAAATACGGGGTAGAAAGTATTCCAAGATTAGTAATAATCGATAAAGATGGTATCGTAAGAGGTGGGCACTCGGGATTTTCCCAGAACCTGAAATCAGAGTTAAAAAAAGAAATATTAAACATACTTAGTAGTTCAAAGAACTAACTAAAAAGGAGGTTAAAATGGCACTACTAAAGAGATGGTCGATAATTATAGTAGTTTTTATCGTCATTTACTTCTCTGTGGGATATACTCTAAGCCTGTTTTATAAACCTACGCCACATCCACTAAAAGGCAAAAAAGCCCCCGACATAACCGTAAAAAAATTAGACGGAACAGAAATAAATTTGAATTCCCTCAGTGGTAAGAGCCTTATAGTGATAGATTTCTGGGCTACATGGTGTGGTCCTTGTACAAGAGCACTTCCAGCCTTAGAAAAACTTGCACAAAAATATGAACCCAGTACCGTTAGTTTTTATGCAATAAATGTATGGGATGGCGATACAAAAAAAATTAACGACTTCGTCAAGAAAAACAATATTAAAAATGTAAATATACTATATACCGAAGGAGATGATAGGTCAATAGGCGAAAAATTTATGTTCAATGGGATACCAGCAATCTTCCTACTTGACTCAGACCTGACAGTCCGTTGTTTCTTCTCAGGTTATTCCTCGTCCTTGGATAAATTAATGGATAAAGAAATAAAGAACATTCTCCAAGAAAAGAGCAAACCACAAACATAAGTTAGCAAGCAATACAATTCTCAGGTTGTAGAGTCCTTTAAATATCCCTTATACTATTTAGTGATTTTTTTTCTTTTACCTGGAGGGTAAAACAAAAAGGCAGGTTAATTCTTAATCAGGAACTGGCTTATGACAAAAAAAATACTTATCTCCCCTGATGAAATGCGAAAATCAGGAACAATCGAGATAAAACCTATCCCTGTAAATCAATACAAAAGGACCTTAAAAGAAGAATTAGAAGCAAACGAAGGAATTACCCCGGAATTAGCCCTCAGAATCTACCGCGATATGGTCTACATTCGCGAGTTCGAGACCATGCTTGACAAAATAAAGAAATTAGGCTCTTATGAAGGTATCGAATATCAGCATGCAGGTCCCGCTCATTTGTCAATCGGTCAGGAAGGTGCAGCCGTAGGCGAATGTGTATTTCTCCGTGTGTATGACCATATATTTGGTAGTCATCGAAGTCACGGGGAAATAATAGCAAAAGGGTTGCGGGCAATAAAAGACCTTGTAGGCAACTCTCTAATGGATATAATGAAAAACTATTGGGACGGAAGAATCTTAAAAGTAGTAGAAACACACGAGCCCGATTGGACACCACTTGTGGCAGGGAAAAACAAAGGAAAAGCAATTCTAAAAACAAGTGAAGAAGAAGAACTCGGTATAGATTTTCTCCTTTACGGTTTACTTGCAGAAATTTTCGGGCGGGAAACCGGATTCAATAAAGGTATGGGCGGTTCAATGCATGCTTTCTTTACTCCCTTCGGCGTCTACCCCGCAAATGCCATAGTAGGTGGTAGCGCTGATATAGCCACAGGTTCCGCACTATACAGAAAAATTAAGAAAATGAAGGGTATCACCATAGCAAATATAGGCGATGCTTCAGTAGCGTGCGGTCCTGTATGGGAAGCAATGATGTTTGCCACTATGGGGCAATATACAAAACTATGGGAAGATGATGACAAAGGCGGGCTACCTCTCGTATTCAACTTTGTTGACAATTTCTACGGAATGGGTGGACAACCTATAGGCGAAACCGCTGGCTTCGAGAGATTAGCAAGGGTAGGAGCAGGACTGAATCCTGACAATATGCACGCAGAGGTTGTTGACGGAAATAATCCACTTGCAGTTGCAGACGCTTATAGGAGAAAAATCCCACTATTAGAAAGTGGCAAAGGTCCTGTATTACTTGATGTAATATGCTATCGTCAATCTGGCCATTCTCCAAGCGACCAATCTGCATATCGCGAGCATATAGAAATCGAACTATGGAAACAACAAGACCCAATTTTAGAATTTGGTGAAAAACTAAAATCTGTCGGGCTTGCAACTGACGACGACCTTAAAAATATAAGAGCACATGTACTCAGAAAAATCAAAAAGGCTTGCAAACTCGCTACAAGTCTCGAAATCTCGCCTCGTATGACACTTACCCAATTCTCCGGATTAGCCAACATAATGTTCTCAAACAAAACTGAAGAACAATTACCAGGTTTAGAGAAACCCGACGACGTGCTTATACCTTACGAAGAAAACCCAAGAGTAAAGAAAATAGAAAAGAAAGCAAGATTTGGTTTAGATGAGAATGGGAATCCACTCAAACCTACACAAGCAATTACCTTCGGAGAAGCCATATTCGAAGCAATTTTATACCACTTTTATCACGACTCAAGACTAATTGCATATGGTGAAGAAAATAGAGATTGGGGTGGAGCCTTCGCAGTTTATCAAGGGTTAACTGAATCACTCCCCTATAGGAGATTGTTTAACTCTCCCATATCGGAGGGTGCAATAATAGGCACCGCCGTAGGTGTTGCAATGGAAGGCGGTAGACCCCTCGTAGAATTAATGTATTGCGACTTTATGGGCAGAGCGGGTGACGAAATTTTCAACCAACTTCCAAAATGGCAAGCAATGTCTGCAGGCACACTAAAAATGCCCGTGGTAGTAAGGGTGTCCGTCGGTGCCAAATATGGCGCACAACATTCTCAAGATTGGACAGCACTATGCGCCCACATACCCGGGCTCAAAGTTATATTCCCTGCAACACCTTATTCTGCAAAAGGCCTCATGGCTTCAGCCCTCAGTGGAAGTGACCCTGTAATTTTCTTCGAAAGTCAAAGACTTTACAATCAAGTAGAAATCTTCCATAAACAAGGTGTACCCGCCGAATACTATAGACTACCTATTGGAGAGCCTGAAATATTAAAACAAGGCAATGACCTAACCATAATGACATTCGGAGCAACATTATACAGAGCGTGGCAAGCAGTAAAAATATTTGAAAAGGAATATGGAATTAGCGTTGAACTTATTGATGGTCAAACATTAGTACCCATAAACTATGAAACAATAGTTGAGTCAATCAAAAAGACTGGTTGTTTAATCCTCGCCAGTGATGCGTGCGAAAGAGGTAATTACCTACATACAGTTGCATCACATATTACACAAATCGCTTTTGATTACCTCGACGCGCCAGTATGCGTTATTGGCTCTCCAAATTGGATAGTGCCACCTGCAGAAATGGAAGAAAGTTACTTCCCTCAACCTTTCCATTTCCTTGATGCATATCATCAGCAAATCAAGCCACTGCCAGGGTATACTCCTCGCACATACCGAACACCTGAAACATTTATTAAACTGAATAAATTAGGCATTTAATTCCTATCAAAATGGTATAACTTTTTAACAGTAAAAAATTCTATGGTAAGGAAAATGCTCAAATATTCTGTTTTAGTAATAATGGCACTCCTTATATTTATTTGGGTATGGGTAATATTTCCCTTCTGGGGAACTTATCCTTTCAACTACTACCGATATTCACCTACACAAAGAACCAAAATCCCAGCCTGGGTCTTAAAATGCTGGGTTTGGGAAGATGATATTAACAATGCAGAAGCGACACTGGAACTTGTAGATGGTCACTTGGAAAGGGACTTCCCCGTCGGAGTAGTGCTAATAGATAGTCCTTGGTCTCTCAGATACAATGACTTCATTGTAGATGAATCTCGTTTCCCCGAACCTGAAAAATTCTTCAAATATTTCGAAGACAAAGGAATCAGAGTAGTACTATGGATGACCTCAATGGTAAATAGTAAAAATGACGATACCGCTTTGATTGACTCCACAGAATTTTATCAGGAAGCAAAATCAAAAGGTTATCTCGTAGGAAAAGGTACTCAAGTAAAATGGTGGAAAGGAGTTGGAGGTTTCATAGATTATACCAACCCACAAGCAATGAATTGGTGGCAAGACCTACAAAGTAATGTCCTTCGTTACGGAATTGATGGTTGGAAACTTGACGGTTCCGCTACACTACTCCGCGGGCAATTAGGACCCATCCCTACTTTTTTTCTCAAGGGTTACGGCGGGATTTTAACCCCTCGAAGATATATGGACCTCTACTACACAAGAGAACTCGAAAATGGTAGGGTGTATAATCCTGATTTTGCTACACTCTCCCGTTCCATAGATGTACCAACTCCTTGGGCTCACCCTGAAGGGTTCTCACTATTAAAAGCCTCTACCGTAAATTGGATTGGAGATACCAAACACGAATGGGAATACGAGAAGCGAGGACTCGAAAAAGCAATCCATTGCATATTGTGGAGTGCAAAATTAGGCTATTGTGTCATAGGGTCAGATATAGCAGGATACCACGGACCTGAACCCATACCCGCAGACCTCTATATCAGATGGACACAATTCTCTACCTTTTGTGGACTATTCCTCAATGGAGGTCACGGCGAAAGGAGAATGTGGAAACGCAGTGAGTTAGAGTTAGAATTAGTAAGAAAATATTCCTGGCTCCACACTGAACTCATTCCATATATGTACAGTTATGTCCACCAGTGGTCCGAAGGAGGACAACCACTAATGAGACCTCTAAAATCAGGGCAATACCAGTATATGTTCGGGGACTGGTTATTAGTGGCACCTATCTATCAAAAAAGCGATACCCGCACGGTAGTATTACCCGAGGGGAAATGGAGATGGTTCTTCGATGACTTGGAAGTTATTGAAGGGAGACAAACCTTAACACGCTCATATTCTATAGATACATACCCCGTATACATAAAAGAAGGTGCAATCATCCCAATGGATATTTCAAGAAATTACACAGGAATAGGAGATAAGGACTGGGAAGGTTATATTACACTAAATATATACCCATATAAAGAAAGCACATTCACCTTATATTACCCTGAAAATGACTACCAACTTGATATCGTCGTAAAGAAAAATGACTCTATTACAATTGAACTAAATGGCTCTCTCGAAAAACACATACTACGAATATTACTACCAGAAGAACCCTCAAAAGTCCTAAAAAATGGCAATGTGCTTACAGATGGTATATCCTACAACGAAGAGAAGAAACGGCTTATCATCCGAAGTGAAGACACCACCGCAACGAAATACGAAATAATGTAGTATCCCATTATGCAGTGCTACCGCTACGGTATCCCTCAATATCTATTGTAATGTATTTATAACCTATCTCCTTAAACCTCGCTACTATTTGATTTCTCAAATCGGAGTCAAAAAACTTGCAAAAATCAGATGGCTCTACTTCTATCCTCGCGAGTTCATTATGATGTCTTACCCTGTATTGCTTAAAGCCGAGCGACTTCAAAATTTTCTCGCCCTCCTCAATCTTCTTAAGTATATCTAATGTGATTTCTACCCCCTTAGGAACACGCGAAGATAAGCACGCAAAACTTGGCTTCTCTGCTGTAGGCAAACCCCTCAACTTACTCAAATACCTGATTTCACTCTTTACCAATCCCACATCTGCCAGAGGTGTAAGAACACCAAATTCCCTTATCGCCTTATGCCCTACCCGCGTTGAGTCAAGTGTGTCATCCGCTGTCATACCACAAGCCATGTTTGAGAACCCATTATCTTTAGCAAACTTTTTCATTTCCTCAAACAATATAGATTTACAGTAATAACACCTATCACGGTCATTCTTTAAATATCGAGGGTCGTCAAATTCTCTTGTCTTTATCACATAAAGTTTCCAGTTATATTGTTTTGCTAACTCTTGAGCGTCGCGCAATTCATCTCTCGGCAAACTCGGTGTATCAGAAATAACCAAGGCACACCTCTCCCCCAAAACTTCCACTGCAACTGCTGAAAGATAAGTAGAATCCACCCCACCTGAGAATGCTATAAGCAAAGAATCCAATTTAGCCAGGTTATTTTTTAAGATATCTTCTTTCTCAATAGCAAACTTCTCAAAATCCGACAACATAATTTTTCACACCATATATTATAGTGAACCTTTCATCCCAAAAGGCATTATATCCTCAAGATTAACTAAACATAACTTATTTTCAAGCAAAACATCAGTATACACAAAAACCCTTATATAGTTATCCGAATAACCACTCCAGCAATTACCTTTCTTCTCTTCAAATAAAACCTCTTTAACCTTACCTTTATTCCTTTGATAGAATTCAGACCTCTTACACTTACTCAATCTCAGAAGTTCATCTGCTCGTTTATCAATTTCTTCCGCCGAGACCTTATTACTCATCGAGTAAGCGAGTGTTCCCTCTCTTGGAGAAAAAGGAAATACATGGAGGAAATAAATTGGAAGTTTCTCAATAAAACTAATAGTTTCATTGAAAAGTTCTCGAGTTTCGCCGGGGAAACCGACCATAACATCAGCACTAATTCCTATATCCTCGACTAAATCTACTGCTTTAACAACAAACTCTTCATATTCCTCCCTACAATAAGGTCTATTCATAGACTTTAGAATAGCATTACTTCCAGATTGAAGTGGTATATGAAGATAAGGAACGAGTGGATAGTTTTTATCTGCCATTCTTGTTAAATACTCGTCATTCAATGTATTCAACTCTATCGAACTTAGGCGAATCCTAAATTTGTATTTATCTACAAACCTATCACATATTGCATCCAACAAATCTAAAAGCCCTTTCCCTTCCCAACTATAATTACCTATGTTTATACCTGTAAGCACAATCTCTTTTGTCCCCGCTTCAAGCCTCCACTCTATTTCTCTTAAAACCTCTTCCCACGGCTTCGACCTCGAAGGACCTCGTAATCGGGGAATAATGCAATAAGTGCAATGAACATCGCATCCTTCTTGAATCTTTATATTTGCTCTATGAAACCCGGGGATTAATGCCGGTGGTAATGCAGACTGAAAAGAAAGGGTCGTTGTATCCCACCCAGTCTTAGTAATTACTAAAGGTTTTTCTAACTTTTTGGTAGGAATCTGCGAGAACCATTCTAATTTGCATTTATTATCTACAACCAGGTCTACTCCTTCTATATTCTTTAGTATTTCAATATCCTTTTCTACATAACAACCCATTACAACAACTATTGCGGAAGGATTATTCTTTATAACCTGCCGAACTATCTTGCGACATTTCACCTCTGCTTCATGCGTGACAGCGCAAGTATTAATCACACAAAGGTCTGCACGCTCACCCTTCAAAACAAGTTCATATCCTAACTCGTACAACTTCTGGATAATCTGGTCAGATTCTGCCTGATTAAGCCTGCAACCTAAAGTATGTATGAAAAATTTTCTCATTATCTATTTCGGGATAGACCCAATAATATTCAGACTCTCCGGATACTGCTCAATCATCCGTTCTAAATATAATTTTGCACTTTCATACTCTCGGTAGGCAGAATTCACATCCACAGGAGAGGGTTCCCTCCGCAAAGATTTTTCTTTAGCCTCAATATAATTATTCTTTGCAATTAAATAGTTCTGATAAACAAGTATAACTTCCAACTCCTTCAATGTACCTAGAAAATTGTTCAATTGCTCTTTATTCTCTTGGGCTTCTCCTCCCTCCTCATTCTTCTTATCAAGACATTCCTGAATGTGGTTTTTTACCCTCTTTATATTTGCTATGCCTTTAGTAAAAATTAGGTAATTGGGACTACTCGTCCGCTCTATATCCTCAGGAAACATCACTGGCACTAATGGTGAAACTGAAAGGACAAGCGATATAAATATTACTGTGACAAAAAAAATCCATCTCATATCTGCTAATCCTTAAGATTGAGATTTACTTATCAACCAATTGGTAAGTAGCCTTACGCCAAAGCCCGTAGGATACTTTTCATTCCAATATGGGATATGTCTCACTCCCCATGCAGTCCCAGCAATATCAATATGAGCCCACTTTGTATTCCCTTCAATAAAACTCTTCAAAAAAATGCCTCCCACTATTGTGGAAGCCTCACCCTTTGGTCCTATATTCGCAATATCAGCAACTTCAGATTTCACTAATTTCTCATAATCACTCCACAATGGAAGTTCCCACAACCGTTCGCCTGTTTTCTCACCCGATTGAATCAACGACTCCACTAATTGTTTGTCATTTCCCATAATCCCCCCCGCAAAATGTCCAAGAGCAGTAATACAACCGCCAGTAAGCGTGGCGATGTCAATGATAGTGTTAGGAGAATATTTTTTGTAAGCAAAAGATATAGCATCAGCGAGGATTAATCTACCCTCTGCATCGGTATTCAAAACTTCTACAGTCTTCCCGCTATAGGTTCTAATCACATCACCAGGCAACAAAGCATTATTACCCGGAGCATTTTCCACCGCAGGAATAACTCCAATAACTCTCGTTTTAGGCTTAAGTTCACCTAAAGCATACAACACACCCAATACCACACCTGCTCCTGCCATATCGTATTTCATCTCGTGCATATCATCTCGTGGCTTCAGACAAATACCACCCGTATCAAAGGTAACTCCCTTACCCACAAAAGCAACTAATTCTCCCTCGTAATCTGGGTGCCTATACTCAACAAGAATCAAATATGGCTCTCGAGAAGAACCCTTACCCACCGCAAGAATTGCGTTTAATCCCTCTTCCTCCATCTCTTCTTTGGTAACTATCTTACATTTGAGTTCCACTTTATCACACATTGTTCTCGCAAACTCTGCGAGAGATTCAGGAGTAAGTTCGTTAGCAGGCGAACTCACAAGTGTCCGACACATATTTACGGAATTACACACAGAAACTGTATCATTTATAACTTTTATTACTCGTTCTATATTCTCATCGGGTCGTGTAAGGAATGTTGCCCCAGTTATATTAACCTTATCCCCCTTGTTAAAATCACCTTTATATTTATCAAAAGAAAACAAAGAAAGGATTAATCCTTCTACAACACTGGGAATATAAAATAAATTTAAGTTGCTCCAATCAAAAACTAATCGTGAAATCTTGTTAGCACGAGCGCAATTAGCAACTATCCCACCTGCCCTACGAGTTTTCTCTTCATAAATCTTACCTTTTTCTCCCATACCCAAAAGAATAATTCCAGCGTATTGTGTTCCATGTGTGGGAATAAAGAATACCTCTTCTTCCTTCCCTGAAAAAGCCTCACGGTCTATTATCGATTGAACTAACATATCGAGTTCTTCCGAAAGGAGTTCACTCTGGATTGGGAAATCCTTCTCAAATGCGGGAATAACTATTGCAGTGTTCCAGTCAGCCTCAAATTTCCCTCCAATTGTAATTATCGTAACTTTCATAAACATCCACCTCCATTATTTCTAAAATTAAGTAACACATTTATATTGTAAAGGGGACTTTTCAATAATGTTAACGAATTCACCTTCGAGCCAGTGCCCATTAAAACCTACTACCTTAGTCAATACAAGGTCCCCAATAAACAAATCTTTCGCTTTAATTGTAATAGGTCTATAGGAGTTAGTCCTGCCATTCCAATAACTTTCTTTTTTATGATGCGGTTCCTCAATCAAAACTTCTTGCTCAGTACCTATAAGTCTCCTCATCGTTTCCGCATTAATTTCTTCCTGCAAACAAATTAACCTCGCTAATCTTTCCTCCTTAACTTCCCGCGGAACATCGTCGCCCAATTTCTCTGCATAAGTGCCAGGACGAGGCGAGTACTTGAAAGGATATATCTGACTAAATTTAACCTCCTTCACCACCTTAAGTGTCTCTTCGTAATCTTCCTCCGTTTCTCCAGGAAACCCTACTATTATGTCAGTACTCACCTCTATCCCAGGTATTCTCTTCTTCATATACTCAATTTGGTCAAGATAACGCTCAATTGTATGTCCCCTTCGCATAAGTTTCAAAATCTTATTAGAGCCAGATTGCAAAGGCATATGAATATGTTTGGCAATGTTCTTCCTCTCGGAAATTAGGTCTGTTAACTCGTATGTCCAGTCCTTGGGGTGTGGCGATGTAAACCTAATCCTCCATATATCAAAATTGTTAGACACATCGCTCAGCAAATTAGCAAACCCATAATCTTCTCCGCATCTATATGAGTTCACGTTTTGACCTAACAACCAAACCTCACGAATTCCTTCCGAAACAACTATCTCAATCTCTTTAAGTATACTTTGTGGAGTGCGGTATACTTCCTTCCCCCTTGTGCGTGGCACTATGCAAAAACTACATCTATTGTTGCAACCTTTACTAATTACTATATATGCCTTTATCCCCTCTCTATGTCCCTTTTCAATCCATTCATCTGGAATAAAATCCTCAATCGGCGGTTTTGGATATACCCTTGAAGTATCACATACCCTCTCCCCACTCTCAACCCTCGATAAAAATTCAGGCAAATTAAAATACCTATCCGGTCCAAATACTAAATCTACTATAGGCTCCCTCTCAAGAATTCGCTCACCCTCTTGCTGTGCTACACATCCACAGACTGCCACAACTAATTCAGGTTTCTTCCTCTTAATTGGTCTAAGTTTCCCAAGTAGGCTATACACCTTATTTTCCGGGTTCTCTCTCACTGAACAGGTATTTATTACTACCAAGTCCGCTAACTCAGGAGTATCTACGGGAAGATAACCTATGCTGGCAAGAATTGATGATATACGCGCACTGTCGTGCTCGTTCATCTGACACCCAAATGTCTTTATGTAAACCTTTTTCATACAAACAATAACATCAATAACTCAATTTATTAAAAGTTGAACTACAATTCTTTCCTAACTATTAAAAAAACGGAAAGTTATAACTGAATGTTTTACCAAACTAAACTACTTAAAATTTAATTTCTTCCGTATATCTTCAGCAACTATATCTATCATCTCTTCAAGTGAAGTTTTGGGCATATAACCGATAGCCTTTTTAATCTTCTCAAGACACGGAACCCTCCTCAACATATCCTCGTAGCCATCTGGATACGCCTCACCATAAGGGACAAGTTTTATCTCGGACTTACTCTTGGTCCTTTCTATAACCTTTTTGGCAAGCTCTATTATCCTTACAGGCTTATCATTACCCAAATTAAAAACTTCACCCGCTAAATCTCGCCTCTCTATTATCTTGATTAGTGCAGGGACTACATCGCCCACGTAAGCAAAAGACCTTGTCTGATTCCCATCACCAAACACCGTTAAAGGCTCATTTCTTAATGCTTGCCCAATAAAAGTAGGAAGCACCATACCGTACCGCCCAGTCTGCCTCGGACCAACAATGTTAAATAACCTAACTATATATACAGGATGACGCTTTTCCTTCCAGTATGAAAGAGCAAGAAACTCATCAATAGCCTTAGATGCCGCATAACACCACCTGTGTTTATGCGGAGGTCCTATAATCTGGTCATCATCCTCCTTAAACACCTCCTTTGTGCTCTTTCCGTATACCTCACTCGTAGATGTTATCAACAAAGGCCTACGATACCTACAAGATTCCTCTAAAACCACCTCCGTGCCTCTTATATTGTTCAGAATCGTATTAATAGGATGTTCTATAACCAACTTCACACCTACTGTCGCTGCAAGATGAAATACAACATCAACTTCCTTTACCAACTCTCGAACCACATCTTGATTAAGTGTAGTGTCTATCACACACTCTATACCCGGAATATGCTCTATATTCTCAAACCTCCCCGTGCTAAGGTCATCAAGCACAAATACCTTATCACCACGAGCAACTAACGCTTCACAAAGATGTGAGCCAATAAATCCTGCACCACCAGTCACTAATACTCGCATACTTATTTATCTCCCTAAAATATATGACAGATTTAATATCAGAATGTAAAATTATATGACATTCAAAAGAATTCTTACCAACTAAAATAAACTAAGATAACAGCAATTATCCCCAACCACTTCCGATATTCCTTCCACACCCTCTTCAACAATCCTTCTTATACCTCCCTATTTTTCCCAAGACTTTTCTTCTTCAAATTTATATCAAATTTACACTAAAAATGTTGTGAGAAAAAAACTTATATGCGCAATTAATTG
>CAZZMK010000018.1:0-3519 GCA_964655185.1 uncultured Nitrospirales bacterium
GGCAATTGCCAGTAAGAATTGAAATTCCCAAGGGCAAAAGCATCCCCATTTGCAGAGCACGGATACAGCACTATTGGCAAATCAGTAGACAACACGCGTTCGAATGCCTCCGGGTCGAGTTTAACATTCCATTCAAGCAAATCACCCGGCGGATACGAGCCCGCACAAATATGAATCCTTGCCACTTTCTTCTTCAAAAGTTCAGGAAACCTATTAATAGCAATCGCAAGTGCTCGGGCTGAACCTACCGATAATATCTCCAATGGCTGAGATGACTGCTCCAATAACTTACACAGAAGTTCTATTCCCTGATTTTCAAATCGCCCCGATGTAGATTTAGTATCGTTAGGTGTAGCAAGTGGTTCAAATGGACACGGCGCACAAGGAACCGCCTTATCGAACAAGTAATTCAATTGCCACACAGGAATAAACCCGGGTTCCCTCCCTCCGCTCGGGTCCGCATACAATTTAGATTCACCCTCACCATAAAATGGCACACGATACCTCTGCGTAACATCCAACAGCACCCCTAACAACGATATCTCTTCAACCGCATAAAGGAATACAAGGTCAAATGCATCATCAAAATCCTGCGGTGGATGATACAAATCCGTAATGATAATCACAGGTACTGTAGCGCTTCCCATCGTAAACTGAGGTATACTCGAAAATCCAAATATAGGTATCCCCGCAGAAACCACCGCAAACTGACGAAGAAAATCTCTCCTTGATTGTCTATCCACAATTTATCTCCTTTATTGCTATCCTTTTATTCGATTTGCAATAACTATACTCTCTTGCATATATTCTGAAATAAACACATACACTTTGGCAAATGCCATCCAAAATTGTTAATCTATCTTACTAATTAGATTCATTTTCTACTTAAACCATAGACGGAGAACATATATGGCCACATTAGCCATAATTTCCCTAATTTCTCTAAACTTAATTCAAACACAGATTCCCGACGAGCCCTGGGAACATTACTTTCACAATCCCCTCCCTACCGAAGGCTTACCCGACCTCAGAAATAGTTTTTTCCAACCCGTATGTGTCATTGGCTCCTCACCCGAAGAAAAAATCTATTTAGGCACATATTACGGCCTCTATACCATAACTACCAACTCATCCCACTGGGAAAAAGTCGCTGAAATATCAGGACCCATATTCGATTTACTGCGGGTAGGTAAAAACAAACTATATTGTGGTGCGTGGAATGGCTTATATGAGTTCAAAGACAGCAAGTTTACCCTTATAGACCGCACCGAGGGAAAGCCTATAGTTGCCCTCGCCTACGCAAACGACACATTAATCTTCGGCGGTCCAGATGGAATTTTTCAGTTGGACAAAAATACAAACAGTTTGAAAAAATTAGATGTCAGTGTCCCTCGAAGTATAAGAGGTATCGCCATCGACGCAGAAGCAAATATTTGGATAGCCACCGATATTGGCCTCGTTAGAATAAAAGATAGCAAAGTTGACCATTACACCCACAAAGAAGATATTTTCGATGAGGAATACCCCCAGCATCGCGAACTAATTTCTAATGCCCTTACATCACTCGCATACCTACCCCGCAACGAACTATGGGTAGGTGGATTAGGCGGAATAAACATACTAAAAGATGGTAATGGAACCAAGAAAATCCCATACACCCGATTCCCAAGTGGAGAGATAACCTCACTTTTATTCGATAAAGGAAAAAATGCAGTATGGGTAGGCACTGCAAACGGCATTGTTCTACTTCGTGGCAAAGAGAAAAAAGTATTCAGAAGCAGACGCTGGCTACTTTCCGACCATGTTAAAGACCTCGACCTATACAACGGAAAATTATTCATCTCCACCGCTAACGGGGTAAGCATACTAAAATCAGAAATGAAAACATTAGAAGAAAAAGCAGAATACTTCGAGCAGGTAGCCCAGCAAAGACACACAAGAGAACCCGGGATAGTCGAAAAATGCAAACTACGCATACCCGGCGACCTCAACTCTTGGGAGCCTATGGACACAGACAACGACGGCGGGTATACAACTATGTACCTCGCATACCTCGCTTTGAAATACGCAGTCACTAAGGACGAATCCGTAAAAGAGAGAGCAAAGAACATATTCAAAGGCATTGCATTCCTCGAAGAAGTAACTGAAGCCCCAGGATTCATTGCAAGAACGGTAATCCCAAGTTCCTGGAAAGAAATGGCTGATGCAAACAAAAAGTACACACCCGAAGAAGAAGTCTACGAAAAAGTCATCGACCCAAGATACAAAATAGTAGAAGAGAGATGGCGCCCGTCCCGAGATGGCAAATGGCTATGGAAAGGCGATACAAGCAGTGACGAAATCACAGCACACTTCTTCGGTTTAGCCATTTACTACGACTTCTGCGCCGATGAACCAGAAAAGGGCAAAGTTAGAAATTTACTAAAGAGAATTATGGACCGAATAATTGACGGCGGGTATGTCCTCCGCGACATCGACGGCGAACACACACGCTGGGGCGTTTGGTCCCCCGAAAAACTAAAGCACGACCCACACTGGCTCAACGAAAGAGGCATTAACGCAGTCGAAATCCTCTCCTACCTCAAAACAACCTACCACGTCACAGGTGATGAAAAGTACCAAAAGGAATATGAAAAACTACTCATAGACGAAGATTATGCCTCTCTCGTGAAGCGCGCAAAGAACTATGGCGCCTCCGCAATAACCCACATCGACGACGAACTGCTCGCCTTCGCATACCCCGCACTATTCAGATACGAGACCGAAGAAAAATGGCTCAAACTCTACAGAGAAAGCATTGACCACTGGTATAGAGGTGCCCAAAACGAAAAAAGCCCTATGTTCAACTTCATCTACGCCTGGTGCACAGGTTCAGACCCAAACCTCAAAGATTCAATCGCAACCCTACGCGATATCCCATTCGACCTGATAAACTGGACCGTAGACAATTCCAACAGAGAAGATGTAAAGTTAACCAGAAAACCCATATTAGAAAAAATCCAAACCTCGCCATTACTGCCCCCATCCGAGCGCGGAGTAATAAGATGGGATAAAAACTGCTGGGAAGCAATCCAAGGCGACGGCGGAAGAACCGAATGGGCTCCCACCTTCTACCTATTCCCCTACTGGCTCGGCAGACACCTCAACCTAATCCTTCCTCCACAACCACAAAAATAAAACCTAACTTGTAAATCTAATTTGAAGAACTATAGGACATAGGTAACACTTGTCTTGGCATATCATATGCGAAATTTATAACATCCTAAGGAAGTGCCACCTATGAACCGATACATAGAGCAACAGATAATTTACCTAAAACTGAATATGATTATGGGTTATCACAGATAACGGGAAAACCTATATCTGCCAAACCCAAAAGAGCCTAAGAGGGCGATTAGCCAATCGCGTTAGAGGGCGATTAGCCAATCGCCCCTACAGGGCTACATACGAAAAATGGCTGTAGAAGAATAAGAGGGCGATTACCAATCGTGTTAGAGGGCGATTACCAATCGCCCCTAC